>JACDGR010000544.1 GCA_013821525.1 Actinomycetota bacterium | reverse complement strand
CCTTTGCTTCCTTCGACATCTTCTTCGACTTGATCTTCGCTTCGAGCTCGCCGAGCTCGTTCTTGAACTCGTCGCGGTCACCCAGTTCCTTCTGGATGGCCTGCATCTGTTCGTTCAGGTAGTACTCCTTCTGCTGCTTCTCCATCTGCTTCTTGACGCGCGTGCGCAGCTTCTTCTCGACCTGACGAATCTCGATCTCGCCTTGCATCAGCTCGGACAACCGCTCGAGCCGCTTCGCGGGTGACGGGGTCTCGAGCAGCTCTTGCTTGTCCTTCAACTTGAGCGCGACGTGGGCGACGATCGTGTCGCTCAACCGGCCGGGCTCTTCGATCGTGCGGACCGAGACCAGCATCTCCGGCGGGATCCGCGTGTTGAGCTTGACGTAGTCCTCGAACACGTCTTGCGTGCTCGCCATCAACGCGCGGACGAGCGCTTGATCATCCTCGGTCTCCTCGACATCGTCGACGTCGCAGATGAAGAACGGATCGATCTGATGAAAGCCGCGAATGTTCGCGCGCGCGCGACCTTCGACGAGGACCTTCACCGGCCCCTTGGGAAATCGCAGCAGCTGGATGATGTGACCGACGGTACCGATCGAAAAAATATCCTCGGCGTTCGGATCGTCGGTCTTCGCGCGGCGCTGCGCGGCGAGCAGCAACTGCTTGTCGCCGGCCATGGCCTCCTCGAGCGCCTGCATCGACTTGGGTCGACCGACGAACAACGGCACGACCATGTGCGGGAACACGATGATGTCGCGCAGGGGCAAGAGCGGCAGCCGATAGCCCCTGGTGTCGTCGTCTTTCATAGAGCGATACTTTAGGACTGACAGGTAGTTGAGCAAGTAAACGACGAAGACCGCGGCAAAATGACCACGACCACCATGGCGCGGGTGCCATGGGGCGCACTGTGAGTGTCTCATAACGCTCCAAGCGATCACCTCATCCTGTGCGTTCGAGCGTAAGGGTGATCGCAGTCCAGCGAGCTGGCATCGGTCTCGCTCCTTGCGTGCGCGCGTACGATGCGGCGAACTGCGATCAACGACATGACCCCACTTGTCGAGGCGTATCTGCTCGTCGAGCAGCCGCGCCAGCGACTGAGTCATTGGACGCAGATCCTCGCCGCGCTCGATTCGCCGTCGGCACCTCCACTCGCCTCGGTCGTCGCGCTCTACGATCCGACGACCGATCAAGCCGTGCTCAACCTTCGCTACGACGAGCTCGCGTTGGGCGCGAACAAGCTCGAGTTCGTGGTCGAGGTCGCGCTGCTCGCCGAGGTCGGCATGATCCAACCGGCCGAGCTCAGCGAAGGCGAACGCCGGCGATTCCTGACCGAACGACTCACGCGCTGCACCCCGCAGGTTCAGACCCAGCGCAACGCGATCGGAGCGCTCGTCGAGCTCGTGCGCAAGCTGCGCGACGAGCGCAACACCAACGCGAAGCCGCCGCCGTTCCACGAGCCTCGTGGCGATACCTCGGACCCGGTGCCCCTCGTCACCGCGAAGGGCACGCGCGACAACATTCCACAGCTGCGTCGTCCGACGACCAATCCCGAGAATTCGGTTGCACGGATCACGACGCGGGCACGCACGCGCGACGAGATCGCCGCGCACGAAGACAAGTTCCCGCGCCCGACGAGCCCGCATCGCCATGTGGTGTCGCGCAGCTCGCGCGCCGAGACCGTCGTCGCGCAAGATCCGGTCGCGGATCCCGAGGGTGAAGAGATCGATTTCGCGAACGAGTTCGACGAGCCCGGCAAGACCGCACCGGCGCCGTACGTGCAGCTCGCGCGTGCACCTTCGCCGACGATCGAGGCGCAGACCGCAGCATCGTCATCGATCGAAGCGACGACGATCTACGCGCGCTACTTGCGCAGCGGCAAGTGGGTCCCGATCCGGATCGGTGCGCTATCGCTCAAGGGCGCGGCGCTGATGACGGGTGCACTGCCGCGGCTGCACGACCACGTCGACGTCGCGCTGTCGTACCAGGGCCATCGCGCGCTCGTGCGC
>JACDGR010000543.1 GCA_013821525.1 Actinomycetota bacterium | reverse complement strand
GGCTCTCTGCTACTGCGGCGACGTCCTCCCGCGCGGCGCTGCGGCCCCACGCGTAGGCGCGGGTGCGGCCGTCGGGGAAGATGCGCCGCGCCAGCACCACACCGTCCTCGCCGTCCGGGCGTAGCTCCGCGAGAGCGCCGAGCGTGTCGTCGTCGACGTCGTCGAACTCTGCCTCGACGAACGCCTCCTCCCCGGCCGCACCTATCAGCCCCGCGTCTCCTTTCGAGCCGAGCAGTAGTCCGATCGCATTCGTCAGGATCGTCTTGCCGGCGCCCGTCTCACCCGTGATTGCGTTCAGGCCCGGATCGAGCTCGAGCTCGGCCTCCTGGATGAGGACGAGATTCGCGATCCGCAGGCTACGCAGCATCCCTCCATCGTAGGGAGGCCACCAGCTAGAGGGTTTAAGTCGAATGGCGTACCCGCGCCGGGCGGTGCGCCATGAGCAAGGCGGTTCTTCGCAACGGTTGTCGCAGCGGCGGAGAACCTCGCAGACAAGCCCTGCCGACGCGACGGAGCCGCGCTTCAGCTCTGAAAGTCGAGAGCCGGTGCCTGGCACCGGCTTTCGACGCCGAATTGAGGCTCGCCGACGGCCGAGGCGTGCCAAAGGTGTAACTCCTTATCCACAGGGATTGCTTGCGCACCTCGTCTGCGACATCTTGGAGGGGCGGAATAGGCTCCGCTGGGGACCGGGATTGCCGGCTCCGGGTCGATCCGTCGAGCACCGGTGGGAAGCCGGCTCCCACGCGAAGGAACGCGTGGCGAGGGCGCCGACTAAAAAGACATTCTGGTCGAGGCCGAGATGCTGAGTGCCCGCGAGACCGCTTAGCTCGCGAGCTCAAGCTGGGTACGAACGGCGCACGGCGAAAGCCGTTCTGGCGTCCGCCGGGCGACGACCGACGACGTACCAGGACGGACGCCGCGCGTCCGCGTGCGCTTCACCTCTCGCTTCTCGAGATCAGCCGAAGGTGGCGGCGTAGCGGCGGAAGAACGTGACCTCTGGCAGGGTCGCGAGCAGGCTCGGCTCCCTGCCGACGCGGATCACGGCCTGCTCGCCCGAGGCGAGAGCGCCGACCTCGTGCCCGTCGACGAGGACGGTCATGTCGAGATCCGCCGTGAGATTCGTGATCGTCACGTCGGGGCCGCGGGGGACGACGAGCGGGCGGATCTTCAATGCGTGTGGCGCGACGAAGGTGAGCACCATCGCGTCGAGCCCCCAGACGAGCACCGGCCCGCCGTTCGAAAGGTTGTACGCCGTCGAACCGGTAGGAGTCGCCGCAATCAGGCCGTCGCATGGCTGATGGCCGAGATCCTCGCCGCCGATCGCGTAGCCGAGGTCAACCATCCGCCCGAGCGTTCCGCCCGCGACGACAACGTCGTTGACCGCTGCCTGCGTCCTGTCGCCGACCGTCACTTCGAGCGTCGACAGCTCGACGGTCTGGAACTCACCTGCGAACACGCGCGCGAGGCCGCTGTCGAGCTCGCCCGCCTCAATCGCCGTCAGGAACCCGACACGGCCGTGATTCACACCGATCACCGGCACGCCGGTCCCGAGGAACCGGCCGAGCGCACGCAGCATCGTCCCGTCGCCGCCGAGCACGATCGCGAGGTCGGGGTTTGCGTCCGGCTCGACGAGCGCGACACCGGCGTGCGCGGCGACCCCATTGACGCGGGCGATCTCGGCGTCGACGCCGTCGCGCCCGATCACGGTCACCGACTTAACCGACGGCATCGGCGATCCACCGTTCGAGGTCGGCGGGTGCGTGCGGTCGTGCTCGCTGGGCGAGGTGGAGGACGAACTCACGGTTTCCTTTCGGGCCGGGCAGGCCGGAGTCTACGACCCCGAGCGGCTCGCCCCCTACGGCGATCAGCGAGGCAGCGACCTCGTGGACCACGCGGCGCTGCACGGCCGGATCGCGCACGACGCCCTTCGGCACTTCGGCACGTCCCGCCTCGAACTGCGGTTTCACGAGCACGAGCGCCCGCCACCCGGGTTGGGCGAGCCCGAGCGC
>JACDGR010000542.1:721-2011 GCA_013821525.1 Actinomycetota bacterium | reverse complement strand
GCATTTACTGCCGCGATGAGTGAGCTGCTGCCGGTTTTGAGGACACCGAGTTAGGGTGTTTTTGGAACTGGAGAAGTGGAATGGAGCGACGTAAGTTCAGCCGGGAGTTCAAGCTCGAGGCTGTGAAGCTGGTGGTCGATCGGGGCGTGGGGTTTGCGCAGGCGGCGCGTGATCTCGACCTGCATGTGAACGTGCTGCGCAAATGGGTCGGTGAGCAGGCTGCCGATCCGCAGCAGGCGTTCCCCGGCAAGGGGCAGATGAAGCCCGAGCAGCTCGAGATTGACCGGCTGCGCAAAGAGGTCACCCGGCTCAAGGCGGAGCGCGATATCCTAAAAAAAGCCGCGGCCTACTTCGCCAGGGACTCGATATGATCTTCGGGTTCGTGGCGAAGCACCGAGCGATCTGGCCGGTATCGTGGATGTGCGAGACGCTCGGGGTCTCACGGTCTGGCTTTCATGCCTGGCTCAATCGGTCGCCCAGCAGACGGGTTCGGGAGGATGAAGTTCTTCTCGCGGGGATCCGCACGAGCTTTGCTGGCAGCGATCGCACCTATGGCGCGCGTCGGGTCTGGCACGACGTTCTGGCCGAGGGTCTGGACGTCGGACTGCATCGCATCGAGCGGCTGATGCACCAGCATGGGTTGCGGGCTCGTCCACGACGCAGAGGTCTGCCCAAGGATGCTGGCCAGCGTCATGCGGCCTCGCCCAACATCCTGGATCGAGCCTTCGAGGCGTCGGCGCCGAACCAGAAGTGGATCGCCGACTTTACCTACATCTGGACGGCTGAGGGCTGGCTCTATGTGGCAGCCGTCATCGACCTCTACTCGCGGCGCGTCGTCGGCTGGTCAATGAGCCCCACCATGACATCGCAGCTCGTTACCGATGCATTGATCATGGCGATCTGGCGTCGCGGCAAGCCCGACAGCCTGCTGCATCACTCCGACCAGGGCAGCCAATATAGCAGCGAGCAGTTCCAGCGGCTGATGGCCGATCATGGAATTACATGCTCGATGAGCCGATCTGGCAACGTCTGGGACAATGCCGCGATGGAGAGCTTCTTCTCATCGCTCAAGACCGAGCGGTGTGCCCGTAAGGTCTACCGGACAAGGGACGATGCGAGGGCGGACGTGTTCGACTACATCGAGCGCTTCTACAACCCGAAACGACGACACTCGACGATCGGCTATCTCAGCCCCGTGGAGTTCGAGGATGCAGCTATGTTAGCCTAACTGCCTGTCCATCAAACCGGCAGCAGCTCAAACGGTTTCGAGCTCCACTCGGCCCTCTCGAC
>JACDGR010000542.1:0-711 GCA_013821525.1 Actinomycetota bacterium | reverse complement strand
TGGAGCTTCGCAACTTGAATGTCTAGGTCTTGGTCAATGGTGCTAACGCGGGCGTAACCGATGCGTGCCATGTGTCACCTCAGGGTTTATGCCCGAGCGTCGCATGTCACAAATAGCCGTCGTCAAGGACGACGTTACAGTGTTCTAGGTGGGTCGCGTTAGGTCACTCAGGGGTATACCCTGAAGCGACACCTTACCTGAGCGGCGGTGGTTCTCCGTGGCGATCTATCACCAAAGTTCCGTGAAGCGATCCCGTACCGAGCGTTGCCCTTGTAGACGCCCCCCAATTGCGGCGGGCTTTCCCGATGCTGGGTTCTTTTGCCCACCCGTTGCTACCAATGCCGCAAGCGTGTCCTCGTCCGGGTGAACAACTTCCACCTGCGAGCCGGAGCTTCGTAGTGCCTGTACTCCCACCTCAATGGGGACTAGGCGCATAGCCTCAGGGGGTGAGCGGAGCGCGAGGATGAGAACCCGGTCATAGCCTATGGCTAAGTCAGCGTTGTCGGAGGAGTAGTAGCCACCATCGATGTAATAGTCGCCGTCAAAGAGCAAAGGCGGCGCGCCGAACGAGGCGGTAGTCGCAATGACCGCATCGACTAACTCGATACCGCTCTCCCGGTGAAATGCCCGCCTGTCGCCAGTCTCAGTATTAATCGCGGGAATGAGCACCAGTGGTTGCGGCCAAGTGCGAATAGGCAGTTGGGCAGCGAC
>JACDGR010000541.1 GCA_013821525.1 Actinomycetota bacterium | reverse complement strand
GACTTCACTCGCCCAAAACGCTGCCGACGGCAACGGACGGGGCGGGAGGACCGCCGCTCAAACTTCTACGAGAATCCGGACAACCTCCGAGGCCCCGCCAACGCGGCTTCGCGCTGTCGGTGGGGATTACCTTGACTGCTGTGATCGCAAGCGCGACCGCAACCGGGAGATTGACGAAGAAGATCATCCGCCAGTCGGCGAACTCGGTCAGCAGCCCTCCGGCGAGAACGCCAACGGCTGCACCTGCGCCACCAACTGCACCCCAGGCGGCGAGCGCCTTAGCCTTCGCAGGGCCGTGGAAGGAGGAGGTGATGATTGAGAGGGCCGCCGGGGAAAGCATCGCAGCGCCAAGGCCCTGACCGGCACGAGCTGCCGTTGTTCTGAGGCGATGTCGCCTCCGGTCTTCGCCGCGAGGCAAACGGCGCTCGCGACAGCGAGGCTGACCACCGATGCCGTGGTTAGGTCGTATCTATAAGACCGAAGCGAGACCGGCTTCCTCCGGCTGCGCGGAAGAGAGCCCAGCGACCGAGCGCCGGGATGAACCTCAGCGATATCCCAACCGCAGCAATGCGGCGACGCCGGAGCCGGAATCTGCGGAAACGCTTGAAGCCGTGCTCCTGACAATTCCCGATCTTTCGAAAGCACTCCAGAGCTATAGCTCGGACGAGCTTCAGGAGCTGTTCGAGGCCTTTGATTTGGAGGTGCGCTACGACAAAGGCTCCAATGCAGCCGACATCTCGATCGCGCTGATCCCCGAGCTTCTGGCGGATCTCGCGACGGTCGAGGAAGCCCACAATCCGCAAAACTCGACCGGCGCTAGAGGCCGGTCAGAGAAGTCTGTCTATAGCGGGGGCAGGATTTGAACCTGCGACCTCCGGGTTATGAGCCCGGCGAGCTACCTGACTGCTCCACCCCGCGACGCAGCGACGATTGTAGCACCGCCGCTCCATAAATCCGCCCAGTACGATGGCCAAGATGTCGCTCCTGACCTGGATTTCGCTCGCCTTTCTGCTTGTCGCCGTCCTCGGTTCCGGAACGGTTCTCGCCCTCCGCGTGCTCGCCGCGTGGCGCACGTTCAAGGCAGTTTCCTCGGCAGCCTCGGACGCGCTCGGCGCGGTCGTGCAGAGCGCCGAGCAGGCAGAGACGCACGCCCTCGGATTGGCCGGCGGGAGCGACCGGATGGCCGCCGCTAACGCGCACCTGCAGCAGTCGCTCGCCGAGCTCGGGGCGCTGCGCAACGCAGCGGGCGAGGCGCAGGCGCTGATCGCGGGCATCCGCGGGTCCGCCCCGCGCAAGTGATCCTTCCGCGCACCTGATGCGGGTCGCGGCGATCGACCTCGGTACCAACTCGACGCGGCTGCTCGTTGCGGACGTCGAGGACGGCCGCGTCGAGGAGGTCGTACGGCGCACCGTCGTGACACGGCTCGGCGAAGGCGTCGACGAACGCCGACGCCTCCTCCCCGTTCCGATCGCCCGCGTCCGCAACGCGCTCGCGGAGTTCCGGCGAGAGCTCGAGACGCTCGGCGCCGAGCGCACACTCGCCGTCGCGACGAGTGCCGTGCGCGACGCCGAGAACGGCGAGGCGTTCCTTGGCGAAGTCGAATGGTCGTATGCCTTCACTACGCGCCTGCTCTCCGGCGACGAAGAGGCGGCGCTGACCCGCGACGGCGTCGGCCCTCTCCCTCCGACGACGCTCTTGCTCGACGTCGGCGGCGGCTCGACCGAACTGACGGTCGGCGACACATCGATGAGCCTCGACGTCGGTTCGGTGCGACTGACGGAGCGCTTCCTGACCACCGACCCTCCCGGTGACGCCGAGCTCGCGGCCGCCGCCGCCTACGTTCGCGGCCTACTCCCTGCGCTCACCGCCGTCGACGCGATCGGGGTGGCCGGCACCGTCGGCCAGCTCGCCGTGCTCGCGGGTGACGAACGTCTCACCATCGCGGAGGTCGAGCGTCTCACGGATCTGCTGGCCCGGCTCTCGCTGGCCGAGCGGCGGGCCGTGCCGGGC
>JACDGR010000540.1 GCA_013821525.1 Actinomycetota bacterium | reverse complement strand
GGTCAGGGGACCTGCCAACGCGCCAGTAACAATCGTTGAATTTGCGGACTTTGAGTGCCCATTTTCGAAACAGGCGCAGGAGCCGCTGGCAAAGGTTCTTGAGCGCTATCACTCCGCAGTGCGACTTGTGTACCGGCATCGGATCGGCGCGAATCATGGCCAGGCGGAGAAGGCTGCAGAAGCGCTTCATTGCGCGGCCGACCAAAACAAGGGTTGGGAATATCCGCTCTTCGTCGGAAGTCGGGGCGGCGTTTTTGCAGGGATAGCCGCGTGATGGGGTAGGAGCGCTGGCTCATCGACGCCGCCGAAATGCGGTGGCTCTCTCAGGTTGTTCAACGACCACGGGAGTTTGCCAGGATGAGCCAGCGGACGAAGATTCTCACACAGATAGTCGGATTTCGAGGATGGATCGTGGTCGAGCATCGATGGGAAGGACGAGGCGGAGCGCGCATTGAGCCCGTGGAGGGCTACGACGTGCCGGCTGACGCTCGGCTGGTGCTCGTGCTCTCGCGCCGTTTCACGCCGCGTTGCGCGAAATGCTTGGCGATTGGCGGCACTTGCCACGAGCGGCAACGGCCGCGCCGCTGGGCGGACCTGCCTTGCAGCGGGCATCAGGTTGTCATCGAATACGCCCCGTGGCGCCTCTCGTGCCACCGTTGCGGCGCCCGTGCGGTGGAGTTGTTGGCGTGGGCGGAGCCGTACCAGCGCCAGTCCCGGCGGCTTCAGCAACATCTGGCCCTGGACGCATTTTCGATGCCGCTCGTTCATGTATCGACCAAGTGGGGCCTCAGCTGGCACACCGTCCGCCGAGCAGAGCTCGACGCCATCCAGCGCTGGGATCGGAATGAGCCGGCCCCGCCGCTGCGCCAAGTCGGCGTCGATGAAAAGTGGCTCGGCCGCCGGCACAAGCGCAAGGAAAAATTCGTCACCGTCGTCAGCAACCTGGAAACCGGCGTCCCCGTTTGGATCGGCTACGGCCGCGGCAGCGAGACGCTCAAGAGCTGGCTCGACGCGCTCAGCTTCGAGCAGAAAGCCGAGATTCGGCTCTTCGCCTGCGACATGCACGAGCCGTTCAAGAAGGCCATCCGCGACGACTCGGCGCTCGCCCACGCCGCCATCGTTCACGACCCGTTTCACGTCATCAAGCGGGCAGGCGAAGCCATCACCGAGCTGCGCCGCTCGATTTTCTTCCGCGCCGGTCCCGAGCTTCGTGAGGTCGGACGCGGTGCTCGCTGGCTCGTGCTCCGCTCCTGGAACCACAGCAGCGACGAGCAGCGTGCCCGACTCCGTTTGCTCTTCCGCCTCAACGGCAAGCTGGCTCGCGCCTATCAGCTCGTGGAGGAGCTGCGTGCCGTGCTCCGCGCCCCTGATCGAAAGACGCTCTACGACGGTATCTGGCGCATCCTGCGACGCACCGAGCGGCGTGACAACGTGCCCATGCGCAAGCTCCACGAATCGCTCAAGGCGCATCTCGACGAGATTGTCGCCCTCGGTGAGTACCATCCGCCCACTGGTCGCATCGAGGCGCTCAACAACAACTGGGAGACGCTCGTGCGTCGCGGTCGCGGCTACCGCAATCATGCCTACCTGCTCGCCAAACTCAGATTCATCACGGCCAACCCAGTTCGCAACTCCGCCGGAATCAAGCGCTTCTTGGCCCTTGGGCTCCCGACGCCTCTCGCCAGGGCAGCATGACCGCCTCCGCCCACAGAAACCGGCGCCTGGCGCGGGCCTCGGCTCGTGAGACGCCACGTCGATCTCGCGCTGCGAGGGCCGTGTCAGGCGACGCGAACGACGCTTTCATGCTTCCCCTGCTTTCGACGAAGAGCCGGAAAATGCGATCTCGGCGGAGCTACAGCGACATCGAGTCACCTGCCTCTTGCGCTGACTAGTGGCAAGCTGCTTACTCTTCGAACACGGCTCAGCGAGCCGTCGGTTGACCATGCCGTACCCAATTCGTCATTTGATTGTCTCGCTCACACTTGGTGCGAGCGCGGCGACAGCTTCGTGC
>JACDGR010000539.1 GCA_013821525.1 Actinomycetota bacterium | reverse complement strand
GGTTGGAGTCACCGCGCGATCGTACGTTGACGCAGCGCCTCGAAGAGAACGATTGCGGCTGCGGCGCTCGCGTTCAGCGAATCGGTCGACGTGCCGCGCATCGGGATCGACACCCTTTCGTCGGCCAGCTCGAGCCAGGCGGCGTCGAGGCCCGCGTCCTCGGAGCCGACGAGGAGCGCGATCGGGCGGGTCAAGTCCGGCTCGCTGTGTGAGCGAGTGGAGTCGACGACCGTGGCGATCTTCGTCTGCGTGAGGGCGGCAACCTCGTCGCGGCTTACTTCGAGGATCGGCAGGGTGAAGACGGCACCGGTGGAGGCTCTGATCGCGTTCGGATTCCAGGGGTCGGCGTTCGCTTCGGCGACGAGGAGTGCGTCGGCGCCACCTGCGTCGGCCGTTCGCGCCATCGCGCCTAGGTTCCCCGGCTTCTCGATGCCGACCGCGACGAGGATCAGCGATGCGTCGGCAGCCAGCGTGCGCCGCGGGATCTCGACGAGCGCGAGCACGCCCTCCGGCTCGGCGCGGTAGGCCATCTTCGCGAGCACGCGCGCGCTCACCTCTTCCGCGCCGGGGTGGCTCCAGTCGGCGAGCAACTCGGGCGCAACGTAGGTCGCCGTCACGGTCAACCCAGCCGCCAGCGCGCGCTCCACCTCGCGCACGCCCTCGGCGACAAACACCCCGTCCCGTCGCCGCTCCCGAGACTTGCGCAAACGCAAGACGTCCTTCACGCGCGGATTGTCGACCGACGTGATCACGTGCCAAATCTAGCCAGGTTGCGTATGAGCGGGGCTGGCGACGAGGTGCGAACGAGGGGGACAGAGCGGGACGGAACAACCCGAATCGGACGCCCGACCGCCCCACCCCGGCAGTGACAGACCTCGGCCGGGGACGCGCGACCGTCCCAGGCAGCCAGGTCCGGCGGCAGCCTCCGTCACATCGGTGCAACGGCTGTGTGTCGATTCAGCAACCACGGTATGCACGGTGGCGCGTGGGCCGTACCGTTGCCTCTATGAGCAACAAGCCTCGTGACGAGAGCCCCGGCGTGCACCACGTGACCTGTCGCGGGAACAACAAGCAACTGATCTATCTGGAAGACCGTGACCGCCTGGACTTCCTGATGCGGCTCACCGACGTAGCGCGGAAGCTTGGCTGGAAAATCTTGGCGTACTGCCTGATGGACAACCACTACCACCTCGTGATCGAGATCGATGAACGCGGAATGTCCGATGGCTTTTGCTGGCTGAATACCGGCTACGCGACAGCCTTCAACGCGCGGCACGGACGCATCAACCACCTCTTCGGCGGGCGTTACTGGAACAAGCGACTCAAGACCGATGCCGCGGTTCTTGAGTCCTGTCGTTACGTCTTGCTCAACCCAGTCCGTGCTGGGCTGGTCGCGTCCCCGGAGCTCTGGACCTGGAGCAGCTATCGCGCCACCATCGGCATCGAACTCTCCCGCGTACCGCTCGCACGAGACGACCTCCTGGGACTCTTTGACACCGATCCTAAGCGCGCCGGCGAGCTCTTCAAGGACTTCATTCTTGATGGTGTCCCAAATGGCCAGCCCCGGAGGCAGCCTCCGGGTCTAAACGCGCGCGCCCGCGTTACGTGAGTGTGTACTCGGGGCCGCTGCCGCCTTCTGGTGGCGTCAGGCGGCCGCCTTTGGCTGTGATGGCTCCGCACTGGACGCAGTTTGAGGGGGCGAGTTTTACCTCGACCGTTCCGTCGCCGTCTGCTTCGCCGACTTCGTAGACCTGGGCGGGGCAGAGTCGCACCCACATCTCTGCCAGCTCACGGGGGACCTGCGTCTGCACGCGGATGTGGTTCGGCTGGTCGTCGCGCGTGCGGTTGCCCGACGCAAAGACGCTCGAGAGCTTGTCGAAGGTCAGCTTGCCGTCCGGTGTCGGGTACGCAGCGGCGCGGTCGGTCTTCGTCAGCGGCTGATCGGCATCGCGCTCCGTGTGCGCGTCGCCGGGCGGGAACTTGCCCTTCGTCGCGGTCATGGCGCCCGCCATCGC
>JACDGR010000538.1 GCA_013821525.1 Actinomycetota bacterium | reverse complement strand
AGACGCTGCTCTTCAGCTGGTATATCGGCTCGCTCGCGAACTTCAAGTCCGCGAGCGGCGCCCTGACGGTCTTCCTTGTCCTCGCCGCCTATCTCTACGCGGCATCAATCATCTTCCTCGTCGGCGTGCAGATCGACGAACTGCTGCGCAAGGACTCCAGCGGGACCGAGGTAGGAATCATCGGCCTGATCCTCCGCGGGACACACGCCGGCGCTCGACCCCGCGGCGACGGAGGCCGCCGGGCCGGCGGCAAACGACCGAACGCCCGCCGGGCGTGAGCGAGTCGATCGCCGACTACGCGCTGCTCGGAGACTGCCATTCGGCGGCGCTCGTGAGTTCCGGCGGTTCGATCGACTGGTGGTGCGCGCCGCGCTTCGACTCGCGAAGCGTGTTTGCACGGTTGCTCGACCCCGAGGCGGGGCACTGGTCGATTCGCCCGGTCGGCTCGTTTTCCGTGACGCGGGAGTACGTGCCCGGGACAATGGTCGTGCGGACGACGTTCCGCACCGCGACCGGCATGGCTGTGCTGACGGATGCGCTGGCGCTCGAAACGGGGGCTCGCGGCCACGACATCGGGCTGCGCTCACCGCATGCGCTCGTCCGGGCCATCGAGGTTGTCGAGGGCAGCGTCGCAGTTGAGATCGTGCTCGCGCCTCGGCTCGAGTACGGCCTCGTCGTGCCGCGCCTCGTCAGGTGCGAGGCGGGCCTGCGCACGATCGGCGGCCCCGACGCGCTGCGGCTCACGAGTGAGACCACCTTCGCGATCGACGGGGGAAGCGCGCGCTGCGAGATGGTCGTCGAGCAGGGAGCCGTGCTTCACTTCGTGCTCCAGCACAGCTCCGGTCTGGATCCGGCGTTCCCGCCCCCGCCGGACGGCAAGCGGGCGCTGGCGGACACGGTCGAGGCGTGGCAGTCGTGGGCGAATCTGCATCAGTCATATGAGGGTGCCTATAGCGCCGAGGTGCAGCGAAGCGGCATCGTGCTGCGGGCGCTCACCTACGTGCCGAGCGGCGCAGTGGTTGCGGCGCCGACGACGTCGCTGCCCGAGGTGCTCGGAGGTGAGCTGAACTGGGACTACCGCTACGTCTGGCTGCGCGACGCGAGCCTGACGCTGAACGCGCTCTGGGTTGCCGCCTGCCCGGAGGAGGCCGAGCGTTATTTCGACTGGATGGCGCGCGCGGCCGGCGGCTACGGCGACGGGCACGTGCAGATCATGTTCGGGGTCGAAGGCGAGCGTGACCTGAGCGAGCGCGAACTCGAGCATCTCGCCGGCTATCGCGGCAGCGCGCCGGTGCGCGTCGGCAACGACGCCTGGAAGCAGACGCAGCTCGACGTCTACGGCGAGGTGCTGGAAGCAGCCTGGTTCCTCCGCGACAAGCTCGACGATCCCTCCCCCGAGATCGTCGGGTTCCTGTGCGAGCTTGCGAACACCGCCGCTGCCCGCTGGCGTGAGCCCGACGCCGGCATCTGGGAAGGCCGTGAGGGCGAGCGCCACTATCTGAGCTCAAAGCTCCTCTGCTGGGTCGCCCTCGACCGGGCCGTCAAGCTGGCTGACCGGCTCGGCGAAGACGCGCGGCCGGAGATCTGGGCGGCCGAGCGTGACGCCGTTTCCAAGGAGATCCTGGAGCGCGGCTGGAACGAGGATGTCGGTGCCTACACAGGCGCCTTCGGCTCCGATCAGCTCGACGCGAGCGCCCTGCTGCTATCCCTGATGGAGTTCACACCCGCTCCCGACGAGCGTCTGCGCCGCACCGTTGACACGATCGAGCGTGAGCTCGCAGAGGACGGTCTCGTCCGCCGGTGGACAGACGCCAAGGACGGCGCCTTTTTCATCTGCTCCTTCTGGCTCGCGAACGCGCTCGCGCGCGGAGACGAGACCGAGCGCGCGCGCGCGGTGTTCGACTCCGCGATCGCACACGCAAACGATGTCGGCCTGCTCTCCGAAGAGCTCGACCTCGAGCGGCAAGAGCTGATCGGAACTTTCCGCAGACGTTCTCGCACGTCGGCCTGATCAACGC
>JACDGR010000537.1 GCA_013821525.1 Actinomycetota bacterium | reverse complement strand
CTCAGGACCAGACCCCGCCAGGCACAAGGGCGGCAGGGGAGTTCCTAACAGACGGCCCCGACTGGCGGCCGCGATCCCAAACCTCCTTTGCCCAACACCACTCGACCGAGCCACCGTGCCCGCGGAGCGTGACCATCTGAGGACCGTGCATCAGCCGACAGGGCACGGTTGGGGCATTGACAGCCGATCACCACCCGACAACGGACTTACAGGCCACGAGGCGGGCCGCGCGTAACCGCGCTTCCGACCGCTCGCGACGGCCACGTGCCGACGAGCCTGATGCCTGGCCGAACCGACCGCTCCTACCGCAGCAAGACCGCCGCCACGGGCCCGGTGCGGACGGCCCGATCCGGCGGAAGCATCAGGCCGCGCGTAGTGAATGGGCCGACAACTGAGACCAAAAAATGAACGGGTCGCCAGCTGCGGCAACCCGGCGCGGCGAACCTGCAGGTCAGGGGTGGAGCCGCCTCGGAGAATCGAACTCCGGACCTATTCATTACGAGCCAGCCGCCCCTACGTCCGCCGACGTCCGGCGAGGTACGAAATCGCTGGCCAGTGGTCCACCGTGGACGTCGGCGTGCACCGGCTTACATCCAGCAACTGAGACCAGAACTGAGACCACACGACGACCTCGACTGGTGGTCATCCGTCGTCCATAAGCGAACGACGAACCTGCTGCCCCCGTGGGCGGTCTACATTTGATTCCTCAGGAAAGGCGAGCAGTTCTGGTGGGAGGATCCTCACCGCGGGTTCGGCCCCGCCGACGCAGGCTCGGAGGCAGGTGTCGGCGCCCCCACGCCAGCAGTAGTACGGCGCAGTCCGGCGACGATCCGGACTGGTTCGCATACTTTGACGTTCTGGCGAACCTGCAGTACTGCCTCGTACGGGCAGCCCGGCCAAGCGACGGAGCAACAGTGTATCGATCTCCAGGCGACTCCCCGTTGCCATCCCGACCTAAGGAGTTCCTCGGCCCGGCAACGGTCGCCGCTGAAGGACTTCAGATGCGACCCCTGGCGGACTCGAGCCGGGCTTCGACAAGGGCACCGAGCTCTTTGTCCGCCGCGGGTCCTAAAGAGACCGGAACTCGCTCTAACGCGGCACCGGGTCCCACCCTGTATGGCCACGTGAGAAAGATTCCATGCCGTTCATCGTATTGGGAGACGCATTGGACATCGCTCTTGTTGTCCAATGCACTAAGAAGATGGCAGATTTGCACGCCAGACGCGAGGTTTCTCGCTTGTCCCGTCGCTGACTTTATCCGATCCAGAGAACTCCGGACGCCGCGGGCAACATTTTCATAGTCCTCCTCAGAATCGTACACAGGGACCGTCCGGGATCCGTGTTCTCCCACGACAGTGCACTCATTATCAGGTATGCCCCGACGGAGCAACTCGGTGCGAAGCCGGGCTCTATCTAGCTCTCCACCGAACCCCACTACCTGCCGCGGCAAAAGATCGTGCCGGGCGTGCAAGAACTCCTGTGACAACTCATCGACGGGGGACCCTACGATAACCACGGCCGAGTTCTTGGCCGGAATGAAGGAGTCTGCGACCCCCATCGCGATATCTAGGTTTATCTTCAACATCTCTTGCTTAGCGGTCTCACGGGACGGTTGAATTCCGGAGGTTAGGACGATTACGTCATAGACTCCCTTAAGTTGCTCGACCTTCTCGAAGTTAGCCGCCCGCGCGGGATACGCACTGGCAACATCTAGCAGAGCAGCTTCTACCGTTCCGGGCCGTCTCGAGGCTACTTCCACATGCCGCCCAATGCCGTTGGCTGCCATCTCCATAAGGAGCGCTGAACCTACATTCCCCGCGCCGTGAACACCGACTCGACCTAAGCAATGGAGTTGCCGGCTGTCCGTCATTAGAGGCCCCCTTCGACCGGCTTCCAGCAGCCGATCACAGCTTCGACGGTGATGCCGCGCACAGGATACCGCTTCTGTTCAAGGCTCTTTGCAAGGGTCATGAGAGAGTCGGCCACCTGGAACGGCGTCGAGCCTATACAGGTGAAGAC
>JACDGR010000103.1 GCA_013821525.1 Actinomycetota bacterium | reverse complement strand
CATCGCGGGTGCGCGCCAGGCGCGACCGAACCTGCCGGTCGGCGAGTGTCCGTTCTGCGTCGGCGGCATCGAGGCGCCGGAGCCCTATGAGGTGAAGGCGTTCGCGAACCGTTGGCCGATG
Organism: Actinomycetota bacterium; assembly: GCA_013821525.1. GTDB lineage: Bacteria > Actinomycetota > Thermoleophilia > Gaiellales > Gaiellaceae > PALSA-600. The sequence goes on along the minus strand of JACDGR010000103.1, from coordinate 9,488 downwards.
TTCGCGCCGGGCGACCCCGTCGAGCTCGACCCGGCCACAGGCCATGCGCCCGCGCGCGGCGCATCCGAGGTCGTGCTCTACGCACCTGAGCACGACGCGACACTCGCGTCGCTCGGCCCAGCTCGGGTGCGCAAGGTGATCGACCTGTGGGCCGAGCGCACCGATGCGCTGCTCGCCCGGCCGGAGGTCGAGTACGTGCTCGTCTTCGAGAATCGCGGTGCGGACGCCGGCGCGACGATCGCGCACCCGCACGGCCAGATCTACGCCTTCCCGTTCGTGCCGCCGGTGCCGGCGCGCGAGGCCCAGGTGGCGGCGCGCGACGGCTGCGCGCTCTGCGCCGAGTCCCCCGGCGACCGCCTCGTCACCGAGAGCGGGGTCTGGCGCGCCTACGTCCCGTATGCGGCGGCCCACCCGTACGGGATGCTGATCGCACCGACCGCGCACATCGCTGCGCTGAGCGACCTCGACGACGCGGGCCGCGATGGGCTGGCGACCGTGCTCGCCGACGCACTGGCGCGTCTCGACCGGCTGTTCGACGTTCCCTTCCCGTACATGCTCTGGATCCATCCTGGCGTGCATCTGCATCTGCACATCGCGCCGCCGCGGCGAGCCGCCCACACCTTGCGCTACATCGCCTCGGGCGAGGTGGGGAGTGGGACGCTGACGATCCCGGTCGTGCCCGAGCTTGCAGCGGAAGCACTGCGTAATGCATAAAGGGTGGCGTGCGCCGGGGCGCGTCAACCTGATCGGCGACCACACCGACTACAACGACGGATTCGTCCTGCCGGCGGCGATCGACCTGGAGTGTGTGGTGCGCTCGGCCCCGCGTACGGACAGCCAGATGCGCGTGCGCTGGCTCGACGACGAGAACGGCGACCGGTACGCCGAGGCCGTGCGCCAGGAGCTCGCGCTGCTCGGGCGGGCCGACGTCGGCATCGACGCCGAGGTGACCTCGACCGTCCCGGTCGGCTCCGGGCTGTCGTCGAGCGCCGCGCTCGAGGTCGCGCTCGCCGTCGCGCTCTGTGCCGCCGCCGACTTCTGGCTCGAGCCGACCGAGCTTGCCCGCGTCTGTCAGCGCGCCGAGCAACGTGCGAGCGGCGTGCCGTGCGGGATCATGGATCAGCTGACGTCGGTCGCCGGGCGCGTAGGGCATGCGCTGCTGATCGACTGCAGGTCGCTGGAGATCGAGCCGATCCCCATCCCGGCAGAGCTCGAGATCGTTGTCGTTCATTCGGGACTACCCAGGGCACTCGCAGGCAGCGCGTACGCCGAGCGCCGGGCTGCGTGCGAGCGCACCGCTGCACGCCTGGGTCTCGAGGCGCTGCGCGACGCAACCGCGGAACAGGTCACAGACGACCCGCGCGCCCGGCACGTCGTCTCCGAGAACGCACGCGTGCTCGAGGCGGCCGACGCGCTGCGCTCGAGCGACCTCGCTAGGCTCGGAGGTCTGATGGCAGCGAGCCACGCCAGCCTGCGCGACGACTTCGAGGTCTCGACGCCCGAGCTCGACGCGCTCGTCACCGAGCTGACCGCTGCAGGCGCGCTAGGTGCGCGGCTGACGGGCGCCGGCTTCGGCGGCTGCGTCGTCGCGCTCGCCGATCGAGAGCAAGCCACGGAAATTGCCGCGCGCGCGAGCGAGCGCTACCGCAAGAGCACGGGGATGACGCCGACGACCTATCTCTGTCCCGCCGCCGACGGCGCAGGCCTGCTCGCATGATCACGCGCGAGGAGGGCGAGCGAGCGCGCGCCTACGCCGTCGCGCAGCTCGCTGCTGTGGGGATCGAGCTACGTGACGAGGAGCGAGAAGCGATCGAGGTCGCGGATTTCGGTCTTGGCCGCCTCGCCGAGATCGGGCTGCAGGTGCTCGTCTACGTGAACACCGACCGCTATTGCGCGAAGGAGCTCGTCCTCACGCCCGGCCAGCTCTGCCCCGAGCACCGCCACCCGCCGTTCGATGGTACGCCGGGCAAAGAGGAGACGTTCCGCTGCCGCGCCGGCACGGTCGAGCTGAACGTCGACGGCGAGTCGCTCGTGCTCCATGCAGGCGACCAGTACACGATCCCGCCCGACACGCTGCACTGGTTCCGCGCAGGAGAAGAGGGCGCGGTCGTCTCGGAGTTCTCCTCGACGAGCCGGGACGATCTCGACGTTTTCACGGATCCCGCGATCACGCGGGTGTCTTAGCCGAGGTCGATGACGACGAGACGTTCCTCGGTCAGCTCGGGCACCGCGTAGCGCGGCCCTTCACGCGTGTTGCCCGACTCCTTGACGCCGCCGTAGGGCATGTGGTCGACGCGCACGCTCGGTGCGTCGTTGACGACCACACCACCGAACTCGAGCTCGCGCGCGGCGCGCAGCGCGAGGGAGAGGTCGCGCGTGAAGATGCCCGCCTGCAGTCCGTACGGGGTCGCGTTCGCGAGCCGGAAGGCTTCGTCCTCGGTGTCGTAGGGCTGCACGGTGCAAACCGGGCCGAACGCCTCGCCGCACGAGAGCTCCGAGTCGCCGCTCGGCGCCGAGACGACCGTCGGCCGGATCAGCCCGTCGTCCGTCAGCTCGCCGCCGGTCAGGACGGTGCCGCCGGAGCGCGCGATCCAGCTGAGGATCCGGTCGCGGCTGCGCTCGTCGATCACCGGCCCGACGTCGGTCGCTTCGTCGGCTGGGTCGCCGACGACCAGTGCTTCGACCTTCGGCACGAGCAGCTCGACGAACGCGTCGTGCACGGAGCGGTGGACGTAGACGCGCTGAAGTGAGATGCACGCCTGCCCGGAGAATGCGAACGCATAGGTCGCAGCCGCGGTGGCCGCGGCCTCGAGGTCGCCGTCGGCGGCGACGATCATCGGCGTCGAGTTCCCGAGCTCGAGCGCAACGTGCTTCCGCGCCGCGCGGGCACGGAGGCTCCAGCCGACCGGCCCCGACCCGGTGAACGTCAGCGCCTTCACGCGCTCGTCCTCGACGAGCACGTCGCCGATCTCCGCAGCGGGTCCGCAGACGACGCTCAGCCAGCCCGCCGGTAGCCCTGCCTCGGCGGTCAGCTCGGCGAGGAAGAGCGCGGTCAGCGGCGTCGCGGGAGCGGGCTTCAACACGACAGGGCAGCCGGCGGCGAGTGCGGGCGCGAGCTTGTGCGCGACGAGGTTGAGCGGGAAGTTGAACGGCGAGATCGCACCGACGATCCCGATTGGCACCCGGAGCGTGAAAGCCAGCTTTCCGGCACCCGCGGGTGACGCGTCCATCGCCACCCTCTCGCCGGTCAGCGTACGGGCAGCATCCGCGGCCGCGATGTAGGTCTGCACTGCGCGCGATGCCTCGCCGCGCGCAGACTTGATCGGCTTGCCGGCCTCGGCGCTGATCAGCTGCGCTGCGTCCTCCGTGCGGTCGTCGAGCGCCTGTGCGATCCGTCCGAGGATCGCGGCCCGCTCGTGCTGGGGGATCGGTGAGCGCAGTGCGATCTCCGCAGCGTCGATCGCACGCCGGGCATGTTCGGCACCGCCGCGCGCGACGCGTCCGACGACCTCGCCCGTGTAGGGGGAGCGCACCTCGTCCCATCCACCCGTCTCGATCCACTCACCGGCGACGAAGATGCCGCGCGTGACGACGGGCTGAGCGGTCGCGGCCACGGGTCGATTCTAAGGGCAGCCGATCGTGTGACGGCCCGCTTGGGGAACCTCGAGCCGCTGGAAGATCCGCTCAGCCATGAACGCGGTCGCGAGCCGCCGCGATCAGATGATCCGCCGCTCTCTGGGCTCGGGTCACGTCGATGTCTTTCTTTGCGCTGCTGCCGTAGGCTGATTCCGTTTTCAGGCCGAGCAGCGTCGCCAGATCCTTCGCGAACTTCGCGCCGTCGCCTGTGACCTTCTTGATGAGTGCGATCGCCTCTACATGGTTGTCACCCGAAGAGTGCTCCTTGAGCTCCACGCAGCAGATTGCGTCTGCGGCCGCGATCCCTGCCAACACGTAGCTATCGATCTTCGTGTTCGTCCAGTAAGGGTTAGGAAGATCGATGAGAGAGTCAGCTTCCGCGGCGAGATGGAAGTGGTTCTCCGCCATCCTCAGACGAGCTGCAGCATCGCCTTTGCCGCACGACGTTGTCTTTGGGCTCATCTCTTGCGAGCGCCCTTCATTCGCTTCCGCAGCATCCGGAGTGGCTCGCCGCCGATCTCAATGCCTTCTTCCAGTGCGGCATCGATCGCGGGCTCGACGCCTCGGCGGGACGGGAACTCTTCCTCCGCGACCTCAAACACACGAGTGTCATTCCCCGTCCAGCGAGTGCTCTTGTCTTCGATCGCCATGATCTGGCCGTGCCACGCAATATCTTCCGCGTCGAGGTCCTTGGGGCGGACGACGAGTAGGTCGATGTCGCTCGTGCTTGAAGCCTCGCCTCGCGCTGAAGACCCGAAGAGCACCGCTGCGACTGGCTGCGGATCCCAGGCCTCGATTTCAGCGCGCAGCCTCTTCAGCAAAGTCAGGTGCAACGTTGCGATGTGCTCGACCAGCGGTGCTGCCAGGTGGTCGCGGTTCAGTTCGTAGAGGATCGAGCGCCCTCCCCCAGGAGTAGCGTCAAGAATTCCTTGTCGTCCTAAGCGCTGAAGAGATAGCCGGACTGCATCTTGGGAAGAGCCGGTCTGCCGTGCGACCTCGCGCCCGGTGTAGGCCTTGTGTGCCCGGGCGAGCAATGCCAGAACTTCCCCATCCACTGAGGCGCCGACCACGCGAAACGGATGCTGAAAATCCACACCCTGAGCATACCATCATCTGACCGGTAAATCGGTCGGATGACCGGTAAGTCGGTCAAGTGACCGATTTAACCCCTTTCTCTTGTGCTGACTACGCCGCCTGCTCGCCCGTCCAGGAGGGCAAAACGCCTGGGCGACCTTCGTGTTCTCGAGCACAGGTCGACCGGGGGATCGCAAAACGACCGTAGGGCTAGAGAAAAGGCCCCTTGCGGGGCCTTGCTCTCGCCATGCGGGCTGCCGCTCTCACACTCGAAAACAGATTCGAGAACGACGGTGATGGAGCCAGGCGGGCTCGAACCGCCGACCTCCTGGGTGCGATCCAGGCGCTCTCCCAGCTGAGCTATGGCCCCGCGGTACGGAGTCTAGCGGCGCTCATGACCCGACCTTCGCCCGACCGAAGAGCTCAGTTACTGCGTCAGGCTGGCAAGCGCGTTACGGACGAACTGTTGCGCGCGCGGGTCGGGCGGAGCGTCATGCCCATCGAAGCCGTCGAGCGCCCAGGCGAACTGGACTGAGCCAACTGCGAGCACGCGCGCGCCGGAGGGGGCCGTGTAGCGGGTGACGTCGGCGTTCGACGGCGCTCCTTCGTAGTGGAAGAAGCGCGTCAGTGGCGGGGCCGCACACCCTGGTGCGATCGCGTCCCATTCGTACCCGACGAGGTCCGTGAGTGCTGCGCCGGCGCCGAATTCGGCGTTCGCGAGCCACGGGTCTGTGAGCGCGGAAGAATCCACTCCGTAGTCCCGGGCCGGGTCGCCGGTGGTGCGGATGCCACCGAAGCCCTCGACGCCGACGAGACGACATTCGGGGTTCGGTGTCGCGAGGTCGCGCCAGCGGATGCTCTTCAACACGGGATCGGGCTCGGGATCGGTGGTCGCGTTGCGGTACACGACGAGCGTACGTCCGCCGTCTTCATACCGGGCCTGCCAGTACATGTCGTTGCCGCCGAGGAACGCGAGGTTGACGCCGGCGTCTCGCGCGGCAGTCACAGCGTCGCGCATGCCCTTCGTCCAGTACTCGTCGTGTCCGAGGGAGATGACCAGCTTGTGATCCAGCAACTCGGACGGGTTGGCCCCGAGGTCGTAGTTCGTGGCGTAGGAGACGTCGTACCCCTCACGCTCCAGGAACCGGACGGCCTGGAACTCCCAGATCATCGGTGACTGCCCATAGCCTGGGCGGTTGAACGAGACCTTGACGGCCGGGGCGCCGGCAGAGCCGTCGGCGTACAGGCTCTTACCGCCCCAGTTGTTGTAGGCCTCCCAGGTGTTGACGGGCGCCTCGACCAGGATCTTCGCCTTCCGGGTCGGTGCGGCCCGCACGATGAAGAAGACGGAGTTGGCAGACCCGGCTTGCGGGCCTGAGGTGAGTACGAGACGGGCGTTGTAGTAGCCGCTCGTCCAGGACGAGGGCACCGTGATCGTGTCCGTGACGGGCCAGCCCGCCGCGAGGAGGCCCGTCGTCGGGTCAGGCGTCGGCACGGCGCGCGCCGAGCCGGGCTCGTCCGTCGTGCAGCCTGGGAGGCAACCCACGAGCCGTGCCCCCGCGCCGCCGTACCAGCCCATCCGATAGAGCTCGATCCGGTAGTTGGCCGCCGGGCTCGTGCTCACGTGGAACGCTACGGAATCTCCCGGAGCTGAGCTGAGCTGGGAGGTGTAACCCTCGATCGTCGGTCCGTCGACACTCGGCTGCTGCCATGCGGTAGTTCCGGGCAATGCGTTTTCGGTCGTGACCGGATTCGACGGCGGCGTGGCGCCTGCAATCGCCGAGGTCGCCGAGGCCGAGGCGCTGCTCGCGCCGGCGGCGTTGCTCGCCGTGACGATCGCTTGCAGCGTCGCGCCACGGTCTGCCGGTACCAACACATGGGACGGGCCGGTGGCGCCGACGATGAGCCGGCAGCCCGTCGCGAGCCCAGCTTCGTAGTGGGCCACCACCTGCGCGGGTGACAGCGCGCTCGCGTAGACGGCCGCGTCGTCGATCGCGCCTCTGAACATGTAGTTCGCCTGGTCGTAGGCGCCGAGGAAGAACGCGCTGTGCCAACTCGGGAGTGTCGTCGGATGCGAGCCGGCAGGTGACCCGTCGATGTAGAAGTGCTCCGCGGCGCCATCGAAGGTGTAGACGATGTGATGCCACGCGTTGAGGGACGCGGTCTGCGTCGAGAAGAAGTTCCCGTCGAACTGCGTTAGCAAGCGGCTGCTCGCCCCGGCGATCTGCCAGAGCAGACGATGAGTCGAGTCGAACCCCGCGAGCGTCGCATAGCCGGTCGCGCCGGTCGATCCATTGCCTGCGAGGAACGCCCACAACTCGATCGAGAACGGTCCGCTGAAGTTCGGGTTGGGCATCGAGACGGCGTCGTCGACGCCGTCCAAGCCGACTGCCGGATCGGCGTCGCCCGAGAATGCGCCCGAATGGCCCAAGGTCGGCCCACCGACGTAGCCGCCGCCACCGCTTCCCGTGGCGCTGACGGCGGTAGTGCCCGTTGTCTCCCCGAGTCGCCAGTAGGACTGCGGCGCGTTCGCGAGCACGACGGATGGATACGCCGCACTGCAGCGCCGCCAGTTGTACGTGTAGGTGATGGGGGTGCTCCCGCTCCATGTTCCCGGGTCGGCCGTCAAGGTCTGCCCCACCTGGGTGCCACCGGTGGTCGTCGGGGCCGAGGAGTTCGCGGGCGGCGTAGGCGGGGTGGAGCGGGGTGGGGGCGACGAGGGAGGTGGTGGCACGCCCGGCCGAGCCGGTACTGCGGAGGTTGGATTGCTGGCCGCGTTCGCGGTGCCCGCGCGGTTGGTAGCGATCACGACGACGCGCAGCGCTGCACCGACGTCCGCGTCAGCGGGCGCGTACGTCGGGTCGGTAGCTCCTGCGATGTCGCCGCAGGTCGCGCTGCAACGGCGCCATTGGTACGTGTAGACGAGCGGTGCGGTGCCCGCCCACGCGCCAACGTCGGCACGGAGCGTCTGCCCGATCGCAGCGATCCCGGTCACGGTCGGCGCCGAGATGCTTACGGGCGGCTGCACGGGGGCGACCGCGCGTTGAGCGATCCTGGCGGTTGCTGGGCTGGCGGCGGTTGACTTGCCAACGCGGTTCGCCGCAGTCACCTGGATACGAATTCTCCGACCGAGATCCGCACCGACGAGCCGGTGCCTAGCGGCTGTGGCGCCGCGGATCGCGGCGCACCGCGTGCCGCTCGCCGAGCAACGCTGCCATCGATACGAAAACGAGATCGGACGCCGCCCTGCCCACTGTCCCGGTCGCGCCGCGAGTGTCCCACCGACTCGGGCGACTCCGACGACATGGGGGCGAACGACGAGCCGGGGATGTTCCGGCCGCGTTCCATGGAGGAACTGAGTCGACACCGGTGCGGCCGCGGACACGGCGACGCCCCAGCCGATGACGGCAAAACCGGTCGCGACAACAACGAACGCGCGTGCCCTCATCTGCGACCTCCTCAACCCCTGGTTCCTCCGCGACAGACGTCCGTCTCGACGCGCTCGGCCCCACAGTAATCACCTCGTCGGTTGTCTACGGCGAGCCTCCCGGCTCGGTGGAGATACACGCAGTACACCCAACGCTGCGCCGAGGTTAGGACCTGGCCAGCCGCTTACTTGCGATCGCGTGCGCTTGCGTGTGAGCCCGTGCGTGGCCGGTGACCGCGCCGAGGAACTCGTCGCGCTCGAGCGCGTAGAGCGTCGTATCCGATTCCGCGATCACTGTCGCGGTGCGCGGGACATCGCGAAGCAGGGCGATCTCACCGAAGAAGTCCGCCGGCCATGCGTGAACCTTGCGCGATCCCAGATCGATCACGAGAGCGCCGGTCTCGACGATGTAAAAGCGATCGCCAATCTCCCCGGCGCGAAAGACCACCTGCCCGCGGGCGACTTCAAGTCGGATCAGATGATTTGCGATCCGTTGCTTTGCGACGAGCGACAGCGGCGTGAAGAGCGCAACTCGTTCGACCAGGGGTAGCTGTTCGGGAGGCGCGACGGCGGCGTCGACTGCGCTCAGGCGTCGATGCATGGCAAGCACGAGCACCGGCAAGACCGCGCCGACGATCACGAAGGCAGGTTTGAGGCCAACAGCCCTCATCACGAACGGAGTGACGAACGACCCCAACGCGACCGTCCCCATCGCGAGACCCCAGGTCACCCCGAGCACACGCGTCAGTAACGCGTCAGGGACGGTCCGTTGCAAAAGCGTGAATCCGGCGACGTCGACGACGCTGTTCGCAGCGCCGACGACCGCGAGGAGGAAGACCACCGCGACCGAGTACGACAGCACTGCGACGATCATCAGCGGCACCCCCCAGAACACGAGGCCAAATGCGAAAGGTGAGGCGAGTCTTTCGCCGCGCAGCGTGGCTGCGCCAAGTGCACCAAACAGGCCGCCCACCCCGATTGCCGCTGTCAGGTAACCCACGCCGGCGGCGCCGCGATGGAGCACCTCGTAGGAAGTGACGACGAGCAAGACGTTCAGACACCCTCGGATAAACGTCTGAGCCGTGATCAGTCCCACCAGAAGTCGTGCGCCCGGTACGTGGCCGACCTCCCGGAACCCTTGCCACAGTCGAAATCCCTCCTCTGCCGTGAGTCCGGGTACGACACCTTCAGCCGAGACGCGGGTCAAGACAGCCGCCGACGAGACCAACGCCACCGCTCCCGCCGCAAAGACCGTCGCGACGTCGGCGACGGCGACCAATACACCCGCGCTGAGCGGCCCGAGCAACGTGCCAAGACTCTCGATCGTCGAGGTCGCACCGTTCGCGGCGAT
>JACDGR010000536.1 GCA_013821525.1 Actinomycetota bacterium | reverse complement strand
CGAGCGCGAGCAGCCCCCAGAAGGTGGGGTCTTCGAAGAGCGCGTTGTAAAAGAGGCAGTGCACGAGGATCGCGGACAAGGCTAGTCCGAACGCCAGTCGTGCGTTCCCGTCGAAGCTCCCGCCGAGTCGACGGAACGCGACGTAGAGCGCCGAAGCGACGAGCGTAAGGAGCAGGATCAGACCGGGGAGCCCGGTCTCCGCGGCAACCGTGATCGGCGTGGTGTGCGACGCGGCGGCCTTCGGGTTCTTACCCTTCAGGTGCGCGAGATCGGCATACGCGCGGCGGAAGCCGCCGACTCCGACACCGATCAGCGGATGGCGCACGGCGACCTTGCCGCCCCTTGACACGAGGGTTGAGCGACCGCTCGTCGCGCTGGAGAGCGAGGAGCTGGACTTTCCCTCGATGCGATGCCGGATCTGCGGCGACGCGATCCCCGCCAGCACGAGTGCAATAGCCGCCACGCCGACGAGCGCGAGGCTGCGCCAGCGCCAGACGAGCACGGCGCAGAGCGTCGTTGCGACGAGTAACGAGAGAAAGCTCGACTGCGAGAACGACGGCAGCAGGCCCGCCCAGGTGATCACGATCGTCAGCCCGGCAGCGACTGCCCAGAGGGGATCCCCGCGACGGCGCAGGACGACGACCAGGCTCGCGAGGATCGCGATCACGAGAAACCGCCCGTAGATCGACGGGTCGTAGAACACCGAGTTGACCCGGTAGAACCAGCCGCTCGGCGCATAGGCGTTGTCGACGCGCACCTTCGGATTCCAGAAGATGTTGCGCGTCTCGTACTGGACGATCCCGATCACCGCGACCACGAGCCCCATCAGCGCCAGCTGCACGTAGAGCGTCAGCACCCACGCTCGCGACCAGACGAGCCGTGCGAGTGCGATCGTCAGCAGGCCGAACGGCAGGACGAAGAAGAGCAGCTCGATCGCGCCTTGCCTCGGGTCCTTCGACCAGAGCAGCGACACGCCGTCCCAGCCGACGAACAGCGCGAGCGGCCAGCTGAGCGGGCCGAGCTCGCGTGAGCGCCGATCCTCGCCGAAGAGCTCCCAGGCGAGCGCGATCGCTGCAACCGCGACGACGCCGTAGAGCGGCAGCAGCAGATTCGCCTGCGTGGAGCCCACGTGCACGGGGATCCGAGCGGGCACGCATGCGAGCGTGCCGACCGCGAGCAGCCAGGGAACGCGCAAGACGATCCACGCGCCGACGACGCCGAAGATTGCCGCAAGCACAGCGCCGGCCGCGAGCACGCGGTGGTGCCCGTGCGGAGCGAGGAAGATCGCCAGCCCTGCGCAGCCGAGCGCCCAGGCGACGAGGCCCGCGATCCTCAGGTCGCGCCGCGGTGCGATGAGGAGCACAGCGAGACCGACCGCTCCGACGGCACCGGCGACCTGGGCGAGACCCTGGTTCACGCGACGACCACCGCGCACTTGGCGGCATGCCCGGCCGCGTAGACGAATAGACGGAAAACGCCGCTGGACTTCGGTGCCCGGAAGTGCAGCGTCCCGGCCCGGAGGACGCCGGAGCGTCCGTGCAGGCGCCAGCTGACAGTGGGCGCGTCGGTCGAGACGCGGATCGCAAACCGGCCGCCGGGGCGGACGACAACACGCGAGCGCGCGAGCACGACGTAGCGCACCTGCGCGATCGCGAAGGGAAAGCCTTTCGAGACGTTGCCGGCTCGATCCTGGGCCGAGGCGGTCAGCAAGTACCGGCCGGGCCGGGCGACGACGAACCGCTTCTGCGAGTCCTTCACGCGGCCGTCCCAGACGAACGTGCCCGAGGTCTTTTGCCCGTTCGTGAAGAGCACGCGCCGTCCGCGGACAGCGAGGATCGCGTGCGCCGGCTCACTGAGCGTGAAGTGCACACGGAACGTGTCAGCCCGCTTGTCACCGTCTGGCGAGATAATCGGGTACTGCGGATGACGGACGGTGATCGTCGGCGGCTTGGTGTCGAGCGTGATCTCGCTCGGCAGGACGATCGTCCGATGCGAGCGTTGCAGCTTGACGACCGGCATGTAGAC
>JACDGR010000535.1 GCA_013821525.1 Actinomycetota bacterium | reverse complement strand
GATCGGGAACCCGTGCACCTTCAGCCACGCGAGGGTCTCCCAGTGCGAGCCGAGCGTGACGCCGTCATGTGCGCCAATGCCGTACGCCCACACCGAGAGTGGCCGGCCCGCCGTGATCGACGGATTCTTCTGGCGCAACGACCCGGCCGCTGCGTTGCGCGGGTTCGGGGTCGGCTTCTTCTCCTCCGCAACGAGGCGCTCGTTCAGCGCGCGGAAGCCCGAGAGCGGCATGTAGACCTCGCCGCGCACCTCGACGACGGCGGGCACGTCGTCTCCGAGCAGCCGCAGCGGAATCGAGGGGATCGTGCGGAGGTTGACGGTCACGTCCTCGCCCGTCTCGCCGTCACCGCGTGTCGCTCCGCGCACGAAGACGCCGTCCTCGTAGGTCAGGTTGATCGCGAGGCCGTCGATCTTCGGCTCCAGGACGTACGCGACCGCGTCACCGTTGTCGAGGCGCTTCGCGACGTCGTCCGCCCACTTGACGATCGCCTCGTCTGTCGTCACCTTCTCGAGCGAGCCCATCGGCGTCAGGTGCCGGACCTTCTGGAACTTCGACGAGACCGGGGCACCCACGCGCTGCGTCGGCGAGTCGGGCGTGATCAGCTCGGGGTTCGCTGCTTCGAGCGCTTCGAGCGCTTCGTAGTTGCGGTCGTAGGTCGCGTCGTCAACCGACGGATCGTCGAGCACGTGGTACTCGTGCAGCCAGCGATTGAGGAGACCCCGCAGCTCGTGCGCGCGCGTCGCGTCGCCAGTCTTCGTCTCAGAGGACGGCAAGCAACTCCTCGGCGGTGTCGACGATCACGTCCGCGTGGCCCAGTGCGGCGCGCGTGTGAATACCGCCCCACGTGACGCCGACGGCGTAGAGGCCGCCGGCCTTCGCAGCCTGCATGTCGTACGGGGAGTCGCCGACGTAGGCGGCCTGGTCGACGCTCGCGCCGAGACGCTCGAGGCCGAGCAAAAGCGGCTCGGGATCCGGCTTGTGCAGCTCGGTCTCGTCGCCGCCGACGACCGTCTCGAAGAGGTGGGCGATCGGGAGCTGGGCGAACGCGAGGTCGACGGTCGAGCGGCGCTTGGCGGTGACGAGCCCGAGCGTGTGCCCCTGTGCCTTCAGCGCCGCCAGGGCGTCCTCGATCCCCTGGAAGGTCTCGAGCGTGTCGTGCAGCGGCTCGTTGTGAGCCCGGTAGACGCGCACGAGCTCCTCGACCCGGTCGGGCGCGAACACCTCCATCTGCGCTTCGAGGCCCGGTCCTCCCACGCTCGCCATCAGGTCCTGCTCGGAGATCTCGCGGCCGAGGACGGACTGCGTCGCGTGCCGCATCGACGCGAGGATGATCGGGCCGGAGTCGACCACCGTGCCGTCGAAATCGAAGAGGACAACCGGAAAGCGCATCCCGGCGATCGTAGCCAGGCGACCCTCGGTTGCTGGACTGCAGCCGCCTCGTCTCTTTCAGACATGTTCCGGGGACTGTCCCCGGAACATGTCCCGAACAGACAGGGCCGCGCTACGCGTCGTAGGCGACCGAGACGAGGTAAAGGCCGTGTGCAGGGGCGGTCTTGCCGGCCTCGCTGCGAGGGCTGCCGTCGAGGAGCGGCCCGAGCTCGACGCCCTCGAGCATCGAGCCGATCAGGGTGCGCACCATGTGCCGCAGGAACGAGTCGGCGGTGATCTCGAAGACGACGAGGTCCTCGTCGACGGCGCGCCACTGCGCACGCGTCACCGTTCGGGTGAAGTGCGTGTGCAGGGTGTCGGTCGGCGTGAACGCACGAAAGTCGTGGGTTCCGGCGAGCGCCGCGGCGTTCGCAGCGAGCGCGTCGAGGTCGAGCGGCCGCGGATGCCACAGCGCACGCCTCGCCTCGAACGCCGAGGGCTCGCTGCGCCGCCAGACGCGATAGCGGTAGGAGCGGGCGCGCGCCCCAAAGCGTGCGTTGAACGTCTCGGTCACCTCCTCGGCCCGGAGCACGCACACGTCGTCGGCCAGCAGGCCGTTGATCGCCGCCGCCGCCCGCTCGGCGGGCGGGCCGCCCGCG
>JACDGR010000534.1 GCA_013821525.1 Actinomycetota bacterium | reverse complement strand
CCGCTCTACGCTGCGTTCCGGATCTCCTTGGCGCTGCTCAGGATCAGATCCACACCCATGCAGACTGTTCACGTGTGTCCGCGACAAGGTTTCGACGGCACGTTGACATCAAAAAAAGTAGGGCGAGTTCAATCGGTCATCGCTACACCGGCGCTCAGCTTATCTGCCGGAGTCTCGAATCCCAAGGTCTTGCGGGGTCGCACGTTGAGCTCCCTCGCCACTTTGTTCAGATCGGATTGTGAGTGGACGGAGAGGTCGGTGCCGTCGGGGAAGTACTGACGGAGCAGTCCATTGGTGTTCTCGTTGGAGCCGCGCTGCCACGGGCTTTTCGGATCGCAGAAGTAGACCTTCACGCCGGTCGCTATCGTGAAATCCTTGTGCTTCGCTAGCTCGGTGCCGCGGTCCCACGTGAGCGACTTGCGCAGCTCGATCGGGAGCTTGCAGATCTGCTTCACCAGCGCAGCGACGACGGTCTCGGTGTCCTTGCCATCCACCTTCACCAGCATGACGAAGCGCGAATGACGCTCCACGAGGGTCGCGATGTGGCTGTTCTTGGAGCCCGAGATCAGGTCGCCTTCCCAATGCCCCGGCACCGCACGGTCTTCGACCTCGGCGGGCCGCTCGCTAATCGAGACCGCGTCGACGATCTGGCCGCGCGTCTGGCCCTTGGTTGTCGAAGCTTTCGAGTGGCGCATTTTTCGTCGGGTGCGGAGGTGCTTCTGGAGCTCCTTCTTCAGCACGCCGCGCGCTTGGATGAACAGGGTGCGGTAAATGGCCTCGTGCGAGATGCGCATGCGTTCGTCGTTCGGGTATCGCTTCTTGAGCCAGCCGGCGATCTGCTCGGGCGACCAGTTCTGCATCAGCTTAAATGCCACACAGCCCTGAAGGCGGCGGACCTGGGCGAGCTTGCAGACCTTGGGGCGGTGCGCCCGTTCCCACGTAGCAGCGTCAGCTTCGGCAGCACGGTAGCGAACCGGACCGCCATTGCGGGTGACTTCACGAGCCACCGTCGACGCTGGGCGACGAAGTCTCGCCGCAATGCTTCGCAGCGATTCGCCGCCACTCAGGCCACGCGAAATCTCCTCGCGGTCCTGAAGCGAAAGCGCTTGTGTCCGTCGCTTTCGAAGTGGTGGCGAGATCCCGCCGTTCATTCGCACCCAGCCGAATACCGACGCCGGCGGCTTCTCGAGGGCTCGACCGATCTCGCTTAGCGTCTGGCCAGCACGCCATCGACGCCATAGTTCAGCTCTCGCGTTCGGACATAGGCCTCGTCGGGGAACCTGCATTTGTCACCACCTTCTTCATCCCATCGGATGACGTCATGGTGTTGCGATGACCAGTTGAATGCACCGCGGCCTTCTTCGCGAAGGAGAACGCGTGAAGTTCGCGTTCATCCTCGAGGAGAAGGCCTGGCCAAAGGCCACCATGTGCAGGGTGTTGCAGGTGTCGACGTCGGGGTTCTACGAGTGGCAGCGGCGCCCGGTATCTGATCGTGTGAAAGAGGACGAGCGGCTGAAGGTTCTCATCGGCGCGTCGTTCGACGAGAGCCACAAGACCTACGGCAGCCCGCGCATCCACATGGACCTGCTCGAAGCTGGGGAGAAGGTGGGCCGCAATCGGGTGATCCGGCTGATGCAGGACGGTAAGATCGTGGCTCGGGTGAAACGCCGCTATCGCTCGACGACGATGAGCGAGCACAACCAGCCGATCGCGCCGAACGTCCTCAACCGTGAATTCGAGGCCGAGGCCCCGAACCAACGCTGGGTCGGCGACACGACCGAGCTGCTGACGCCGAGCGGGAGGTTCTTCCTGGCTGCGATCGTCGACCTCTACGCGCGGCTCGTGGTCGGCTGGGCCGTAAGCGCCGTCAACGATCGCCACCTGACCATTGCTGCGCTCAACGAAGCGCTCAAGCGGCGGTGTCCCGGTGCAGGGCTACTACATCACTCGGATCGCGGCAGCACGTACGCGAGCGAGGACTACCGCGACGTCCTCGCAAAGTACGGCATCGAGTGCAGCATGAGCCGC
>JACDGR010000102.1 GCA_013821525.1 Actinomycetota bacterium | reverse complement strand
AGACAGTGTCGTGTACCACTCGACCGTCCCGTGCGCTGCGCGTGAGAGGCGCGTATCGCCGCCGGAGCCCGACCGCACGGTGCCGGGCGTGTACTGCTCGACGAGCGTGACGTCCCAGCCGCGTAGCGCAAGCTCGCGCGCCGTCGCCGCCCCGAACACTCCTGCCCCCACGACGGTCGCGCTGCTCATCGCGGGACCGCACGCAGCGCGGCAGCAGTGACCGCTGCCACGAGCACGACGACGATGAACGGTGCGCGGCGCCACGCGGCGATCCCTCCGACGAGCACGCCGGCGGCGCGTGCGTCGAGCGACAGCGCGCGCCCGACCCCCAGCGTCTGCACCACGACGAGCGCAGCGAGCAGTGCGAGCGGCAAGAGCGCCGCGGCCTCCCGCAGCCGCTCGTTCTCCAGCCAGCGCGCCGGGAGCGACCAGCCCGCGAGTTTCAGCGCGTAGCAACCGACGGCCGTGCCGAGCACTGCGAGCCACGTCATCGTCGAGCCACCGCGGGTACGACGGCGATGGCGGCGATCAGCACTGGCAGCCCGGCCGACGTGAACGGGATCGCAACGGCCGCAATCGCCGCGCCGGCAACGGCGACGAGGCCGCCCGTTCGGTTGCGGATCTGCGGGGCGAGCAGCGCGAGAAATGCGGCGCCGACCGCGGCGTCCAGCCCGAGCGCTCTCGTGTCGAGTGCACCGGCTCCGAGCGCGCCGATCAGGGTTGCAAGGTTCCAGCAGCCGTAGACGGCGGCGAAAGTGACCCAGAACGCCACGCCGGCGAGCTCCTCCGGCGCCCCCGTCGCCATCGCGGTCGTCTCGTCGATCGTCCCCTGCGCGGCGAGCAGCCGCCGCGGCCCTTGCAGGCCGAGCAGTCCCGCGAGCCGCACCGCATAGAGCGTGTTGCGCGAGCCGAGCAGCAACGCGCTCGCGACCCCCGCGAGCAGCGAGCCACCCGCGCCGATCACCCCGACGAGCGCGAACTGCGACGCACCGGTGAAGACGAGCAGCGAGAGCGCCGAGGTCTGCAGCACCGATAGCCCCGCCGTCACCCCTGCGGCGCCGAAACCGAGGCCGTAGGCCCCGACTGCGATGCCGATCGCGAGCGCGTCGCGGACGACTCGCCGGCGGTTCACGCGACCGTGGAGCTGTCGAGTGCGGGCTCGTCGATGGCGCTCCGCAGCGAGCTGACGAGCTGCGCGAGCTCGGCTGCGCCGTGTTCGGCTGCCTCGACCGCGCGCGAGCCGACGACGACCCCGTCGGTCAGGTTGGCGGCGGCGCGCGCCTGGTCAGGCGTCGAGATGCCGAAGCCCGCGTAGAGCGGTTGCTCGGTGACTGCACGTGCCCGGGCTGCGAGAGGAGGGAGCGCGGAGGAGAGATCCGAGCGCGCTCCGGTCGTCCCGGTGACGGTCACGAGATACAGCCAGCCGTCGCTCTCCTGCGCCGACAATTGCAAGCGCGCGTCGCTCGACGTCGGCGCCGCCAGCTGCACGCGGCGGAACTCGGGGTGCACGTCGCTCGGCAGGTCGGGGACGATGAACGAGGTCGCACCGGCGCTGCGCGCGTCCTGCTCGAGCTGCTCCCAGCCGTAGGCGTCGAAGAGGGAGGCGTAGGTCATCGGGATCAACGGCACTCCGACGAGCGCGCGCGTCGCGGCGAGCACTTCGAGACAGCGGCCTGTACGCATCCCCGCCGCCAGCGAGCGCTCGCCTGCGCGCCGGATCAGCGGCCCGTCGGCGAGAGGGTCGGAGAAGGGAAAGCCGAGCTCGATCATGTCTGCGCCCGCGTCGACCGCCGCCTGCGCAAGCTCGGGTGTGTCGGGCATCGCCATCAGATAGATGACGAGCTTCTTCGGGGCCCGAGCGCTCATCGCGCGAGCACCTCGGCGAGATCCTTGTCGCCGCGGCCGGAGAGGCAGACGAGGATCAGCTCGGCATCGGTATCGAGTGCACGCGCGAGCGCATGCGACGACTCGAGGGCGGGGACGATCCCCTCGGTCCTGCAGAGACGGTGGAACGCTGCCACGGCTTCGTCGTCGGTGCAAGGCACGTATTGCGCGCGACCGGTGTCGCGCAGGTAGGCGTGCTCGGGGCCGACGCCCGGGTAATCGAGCCCGGCCGAGATCGAGTGCGCGTCCATGATCTGGCCGTCCTCGTCGGCGAGCAGCGACGAGCGCGCCCCGTGCAGCACGCCGCCACGACCGCAGCCGAGCGAGGCAGCGCCGGCCGCCTCGACCCCGATCAGCCGCACGTCCTCGTCCGGGATGAAGTCGTAGAACATCCCGATCGCGTTCGAGCCCCCGCCGACACAGGCGAGCACTGCGTCGGGCATCCGGCCCTCGATCGCGAGAACCTGCGCGCGCGCTTCACGCCCGATCACACGCTGCAACTCGCGGACGAGCTCCGGATAGGGCGCCGGCCCGACGCACGATCCGATCAGGTAGTAGGTGTCGTCGACGTTTGCGATCCAGTCGCGGATCGCCTCACTCGTCGCCTCCTTGAGCGTCCGCGTCCCGAACTCGACGGGCCGCACCTCGGCGCCGAGCAGACGCATCCGCTCGACGTTCGGGGCCTGCCGGCGCATGTCTTCGCTGCCCATGTAGACGATGCACTCGAGGCCGAAGCGCGCGCAGACCGTCGCCGTTGCGACGCCGTGCTGGCCGGCGCCAGTCTCCGCGACGATGCGCTGCTTGCCGAGGCGGCGAGCGATGACTGCCTGGCCAAGCGCGTTGTTGATCTTGTGTGCGCCCGTGTGCAGGAGGTCCTCGCGCTTCAAGTAGACCCGCTGATCCGGAGCGAAGCGTTCCGCGCGCAGCAACGGTGTGGGTCGCCCGGCGTAGTTCGTCAGCAGGTCGTGCAGCTCAGCGCGGAACCCCTCGTCCTCACGCAGGCTCGACCACGCCGCCGTCAGCTCGTCGAGCGCGGGGATCAGCGTCTCCGGAACGTACCGGCCGCCGTAGGCGCCGAACAACGTGCTCATCGTGCCGCTCCGGTCTGGACGAGCTCGGCGCGGGACGCCTGCACCCACGCGCGCAACGCGTCGTGGTGCTTGACGCCGGGCGAGGATTCGGTCGAACGTGCCGAGTCGACGGCCCACGGCTGAACGGCCGCGATCGCCTCGCGCACGTTCCCTGGGCCGAGGCCACCGGCGAGCATCACGCGGCCACGGGTTGCACGCGCGCGGTCGAGATGCGTCGAGTCGGACTCGGACCACGGCAGGTCGACGACGGTTCCCACGGGTAGACCGTGCCGGAAGAGGATCGCGTCGCGCGCGCGATGACCATCCTCCCGCTCGTACAGCTGCACGAGGTCCGCCTCGGTCTGCTCGGCGTCGCCCACGAAGACCGCGACGCGGAGCACGGTGTCGGGAGCGGAGAGCAATGTCTCGGCACGACGCGGGCTCTCTGCGGCGAGGATGAATCCGAGCATGTCCGCGCCGGCGTCGACGGCGGCGTCGACATCGTCCTGGCGCGTCAGCCCGCAGACCTTCACGAGCGGCCGCGAGATGAGCTCCCGCAAGGTGGCGCCCGGATCGCTCGAGCGCATCAGGGTCGAGCCGACGAGGACTGCGTTTGCGCCCGCCAGCTCAGCGACCGCCGCTTGCCCGCGCGAGGCGATCGCGCTCTCGGCGATCACGACGCGGTCGGTCGGGGCCTGCGCGAGAAGTGCCAGCTGCGCACGCCGGTCGATACGGAACGTCGAGAGGTCTCGTGCGTTTACGCCGATGATCGGTGCGTCGAGCGCAGCTGCCCGCGCGAGCTCATCGGCGTCGTGTGCCTCGACGAGCACGTCGAGACCGAGTGTCCTCGCGATGCGAAGGAGTGCGGTCGCGACGCTGTCGTGGACGTCGCGCAGAATGAGCAGGGCAGCATCCGCACCCGCGTCCTTCGCCGTCTGGAGATCTTCTCGGCTCGAGAAGAACCCCTTCGCGAGCAGCGGCAGCTCCGTGGCCGCGCGCGCGGCCCGCAGATCGTCCCAGGTTCCGCCGAAGCGCTCGTCGACGAGCACCGACATGGCGCGCGCCCCGGCCGCCTCGTAGATGCGAGCCGTCTGGGCGACGTCCGCGTCCGGCTTCAGGTCACCCGCCGACGGCGAGCGGCGCTTGAACTCGGCGATCGCGCCGAAGCCGGGCGCCGCAAGTGCGTCGTGGAACCTCATGCATGCACCGTCGCCTT
This sequence comes from Actinomycetota bacterium, assembly GCA_013821525.1. Classification (GTDB taxonomy): domain Bacteria; phylum Actinomycetota; class Thermoleophilia; order Gaiellales; family Gaiellaceae; genus PALSA-600. The sequence continues at coordinate 5,481 of JACDGR010000102.1, read as the reverse complement.
GCTGAATGCGACGAGCAGCTGGAGCCGCTCGCCCGCGGCTCCCGAGTCGATCGCAGCACGAGCGAGCGCGAGCCCCTCCGGCAGGTCGTCGGCGTGACCACCTGCGGCGATCGCACCGGCCGCATTCAAGAGCACGGCCGAGCGTCGGCCGCCTGTCGCACCGCCAAGCACCTCGCGGATCTGGCGCGCGTTCTCCGCAGCCGTGCCTCCCCGGAGCTCTGCGGGATCACAACGGGGGATGCCGAGGTCTTCCGGATCGAGCTCGCGCCGGTGCACTGCCCCGTCGACGATCTCGCAGACGAGGTTCGGCCCCGCCGGCGACAGCTCGTCGATCCCGCCCGCGCCATGCACGACGAAGGCGCGTCGTGCGCCGAGCTTCGCGAGTACGTCGGCGATCACGGGCACGAGCGCGGCGGAGTACACGCCGACGACCTGCGCGCGTGCGCCCGCAGGATTGGTGAGCGGCCCCAGCACGTTGAACACGGTACGGGCTGCGAGCTCCTTGCGAACCGGCCCTGCGTGCTTCATCGCCGGATGATGGGTTGGCGCGAACATGAATCCGAAGCCGAGCTCGTCGATCGACTGCGCGATTCGTTCCGGCGAAAGCTCGAGATCGAAGCCGAGCTCCTCGAGGACGTCCGCGCTTCCCGAGAGTGATGACACCGACCGATTGCCGTGCTTCGCAACCCCGGCGCCGGCCGCGGCGGCGACGAGTGCAGCCGCAGTCGAGATGTTGAACGTGTTGGCCCCGTCGCCGCCGGTGCCTGCCGTGTCGACCAGATCGGTGCGCTCCGGTTTGACCGGGATGACATGCGCGCGCATCGCCTCGGCGGCACCGGCGATCTCGTCCGCGGTCTCGCCCTTCAGCCGCAGCGCCACCAGGAAGCCGCCGATCTGAGCCTGTGTCGCCTCCCCGGACATGATCGAGTCCATCACGCGGCGCGTGTCCTCCCGTGAGAGGTCGTTTCCGTCGAGCAGCTGAGCCAGGGCTTGCTGGATCATCTCGTCACCCTCTCATTGCGGCCGTCGAGGAAGTTGACCACGATCGCGCGTCCCTCGGGGGTGAGGACGGACTCGGGATGGAACTGCACGCCGTCGATCGGCAGCTCGCGATGGCGTACCGCCATCACCTCGCCGTCGGCGGCGGTCGCCGAGACCTCGAAGACGTCAGGCACGGAGGTTGCCGCAAGCGAGTGGTAACGGCCCGCTGCGAGCTTCTCGGGGAGGCCGGCGAAGATGCCGTTGCCGTCATGCGTGATCGTCGTCGCCTTGCCGTGCACGAGCTCGCGTGCCGCACCGACCTCGCCCCCGAAGACCTGCACGATCGCCTGGTGGCCGAGACAGACGCCGAAGGTCGGGACCCGGACGGACAGCCGGCGCAGGATCTCCTGCGTCTCGCCTGCCTCCTCAGGTCGTCCGGGTCCCGGTGAGACGACGAGGTGGGAGGGGGAGAGGGTCTCCGCCTCGTCGGGTGAAATCTCATCGTTGCGTCGGACGACAACCTCTGCGCCCGCCTCGGCGAAGAGGTGCACGAGGTTGTAGGTGAACGAGTCATAGTTGTCGATCAACAGAATTACGGCTCGCCTCCGTGGCCGGCGTCTGCGACGCCCCAGGAAGCCGAGGGGGTTTCAGCAGACACGAGCGCCGCCTCGAGGGCAGCGAGCTTGTTCAGGCACTCCTGGTGCTCGTCGGCAGGCACGGAGTCGGCGACGATCCCGCCGCCCGCCTGTAGGTACGCGCGGCCGTCGCGCAACAGCACCGTTCGGATCGCGATGCACGTATCGAGTGTCCCTCTCTGACCGGCGTGCCCCGGCGCGTGGTAGCCGACGACGCCGCCGTAGGTGCCGCGGCGGTAGCCCTCGAGCTCCGAGATGATCTGCATCGCGCGCACCTTCGGCGCACCGGAGACCGTGCCCGCGGGGAACGTCGCGCGCAGGACGTCGAACGGTGTCACGCCGTCCTGCAGGTCGCCCGCGACCTCGGAGACCAGATGGGTGACGTGCGAGAAACGCTCCGGCTCGAGGAACCGCTCGACCTGCACGGAGCCGGGGCGGCAGACGCGCGAGAGGTCGTTGCGGCCGAGGTCGACGAGCATCACGTGCTCGGCGCGATCCTTCTCGGACGCGAGCAGGCGCTCCGCATCACCGTCACCCCGCGCGGTCGTGCCCGCGATCGGGTTCAGGCTCGCGCGCGCGTCCGCGACCTTCACGTGCGTCTCCGGTGAGGAGCCGACGAGCGCGAGGTCGCCCAGCTCGAGCAGGAAGAGGTACGGCGACGGGTTGATACGCCGCAGTGCCCGGTAGACGGCGAGTGGCGTGGCGTGCGTCGGCCGCTCGGCGCGCTGCGAGAGGACGATCTGGAACGCATCGCCACGCCGGATGTGCTCCTGTACGCGCTCGACGCGGCGCTCGTGCGCGGCCTGGTCGGGATAGCGAACGGTCGGGCCGCCGGCTGCGCTCGCGGGCGCCAAAGGTGCGGGCGGCTCTGCCAGGAGCCGCGCAACCTCCTCAGGGTCGCCGTGCAGCACCTCGGCCGTGCCGCTCAGGTGATCGAAGCGAAGAAAGATGTCGGCGACGACGAAGCAGCTCTCGGGGACATCCGGCCCGGCCGCAGGGAGCGGCACCGTCGGCTCGAGGGTGGCGATGTGGTCGTAGCCGAGATACCCCACCACGGGCGCGTCGATCCCTTCGGCCTCCGTGAACGAGACGAGCCGCGCTCCGCGCCCGACGAACGAGTGACGGCCGAGCCGCCCTTGCTCGACGGACTCGAGCAGGAACGAGCCGGTCGCGCCCGCGCGGATGCGCAGGTACGCCGCGAGCGGCGTCAGGAGGTCAGTGTCGAGAACGGTTGTCGTCATGTTTCGGTTCGATCCAGCCTGCGGAACGAAAAACGACCCTTCGGAGGGTCGCGGTGGAGCGAGGGGCGGGCTGTGGTCGCGGCTAGGTGTCGTTTCTAGCAGCGCGCGGGCTCCCGCCCTGCTCAGAGCGCCAGGCCCACCACGTGCCGGTCGAGTTGATCATCGGCCGCAGGGTAAGCGAGCCTGCTCTAATGCGCAACCGATGGGTGCCCCCGACCTGCTGAAAGCCCTGCTCACCGCGCCTGGCCCGTCGGGTCACGAGGAGGAGCCCGCCCGCATCTGGCGCGAGGCTGCTCTAGCGTTCGCCGATGTCACCTCGGACACGCTCGGCACTTCGTTCGCCCGCGTCCGAGCGGCCGGCGGCGATGGCAATGACGGCGGCGGCAAACGGGTCCCGACGCTCGCGCTCGTCGGTCACATCGACGAGGTCGGGATCGCGATCACTCATATCGAGGAAAACGGGCTGCTCGCCTTCGCGACGATCGGCGGCATCTCCGCCGAGATGCTGATGGGACAGCGGTTCGAGTTTTTGACCAAGGCAGGCCCGGTCGCGGGCGTCGTCTCACGGAGACGCATCTCGCCCGAGCAGCTCCGCGACCGGCCACGCCCGGAGCTCACGGATCTGCACGTCGACATCGGAGCGTGCTCCGGGGAGGACGCGGAATCGATGATCCGGGTCGGCGATGCCGGCGTCTGGAACGGGGCACCGGTCGAGCTCCCGAATGGGCGGTTGCTCTCGCGCGCGCTCGACAACCGCCTCGGTGCGTACGTCGCGCTCGAGGCCGCGCGGCGCATCGCCGAGTCCAGGCGCGCGCAGGTCGACGTCGTCGCCGTCGCCGCCGCGCAGGAGGAGGTCGGTCTCTACGGTGCGCGCGTCGCCGCGTACAGCCTCGATCCTCAGGTCGCGATTGCAATCGATGTGACGCCTGCGACCGACTACCCGGGTGGAGATGTCCGGCGCCTGGGCAAGGTCGAGCTCGGCATCGGCGCGATGATCGCGCGCGGCCCGACGCTCAACAAGCAGGTCGTGGAGCTGCTCGCGACGGCGGCAGAGGAAGAGCAGATCCCACACGCGTTCGAGATCTACTCGCGCACGACTTCGACCGACGCCGACGAGATCCACCTGACCCGCGCCGGGATTCCGACTGCGCTGCTCTCGATCCCGACGCGTTACCTGCACAGCCCGAACGAGATCTGCGATCTCGCCGACGTCGAGGCGATCGTCTCGCTGATCGTCGCGTTTGCCGAGCGCCTGGGTGCCGACGAGAGCTACGTGCGCTGATGGCCGGCCGCAGCGTCATCGTCAGCGCAGTTCGCACGCCCTTCGGGAAGCTTGGCGGCGGCCTGGCGAGGTACGACGCGCCGCAGCTGGGAGCGCTGGCGATCAAGGCTGCGCTCGAGCGCGTGGGCGTAGGGCCTGGAGAGCCGCAGTACGTGATCATGGGCCAGGTGCTCCAGGCAGGTGCGGGGCAGGCCCCGGCGCGGCAGGCCGCGATCGGAGCCGGCCTCCCGAAGGAGACGCCCGCCGACACGATCAACAAGGTGTGCGCGTCCTCGATTCGCGCGATCGAGATCGCCGACTCGATGATTCGAGCGGGTGATGTCGACGTCGTCGTGACCGGCGGCATGGAGTCGATGTCGAACGCGCCGTATCTGCTCAAGAAAGCGCGGTTCGGCTATCGCCTCGGCAACGGGGAGCTGATCGACTCGATGGTCTACGACGGGCTGACGTCGACCTTCGATCAGCTGCACATGGTCTTGCAGAACTCGAACGTCGCCCGCGAGCTCGGAATCTCGCGAGAGCAGCAGGACGCCTGGGCAGCACGCTCGCATCAACGTGCCGCAGCCGCACAGGACGAGGGTCGCTTTGCCGATGAGATCGTCCCCGTCGACGACGTGACCGCCGACGAGAGCGTTCGCCGCGATACGACGGCCGAGAAGCTCGCGGCGCTGAAGCCCGTGTTCGACCCTGAAGGGACGACCACGGCGGGCAACGCGCCCGGCGTCAACGACGGTGCGAGCTGCGTGCTCGTCTGTTCGGAGGAGTGGGCGGCGAAGCGCGGCCTCGAGCCGCTCGCGACGATCCTCTCGCAGGGCTACGTCGCCGACGACTTCGCCTACCTGGCGCGCACGCCCGCGAACGCCGGCGCGATCGCGCTCGAGCGCGCCGGTAAGACGATCGGCGAGGTCGACCGGATCGAGATCAACGAGGCGTTCGCATCCGTCGCCTGGAACTCGACGAAGCTGCTCGGTGCAGACGAGGAGCAGGTGAACGTGAACGGCGGAGCGGTTGCGCTCGGCCACCCGATCGGCGCCTCGGGCGGCCGCATCGTCGCGACGATGGTGCATGAGCTGCGGCGTAACGGCGGCGGGCTCGGACTGGCCGCGATCTGCAGCGGCGGCGGTCAGGGCGACGCGCTGCTGCTCGAGGTCTGACGACGGCGATCATTCGCGCAGCCGGCGGAGTCGTGGAGCGTGACGGTTGCATCCTGGTTGTGCATCGTGCGCGGTATGACGACTGGTCGCTGCCGAAAGGCAAGCTCGAGCCCGGCGAGAGTTGGGAGCAGGCAGCTCTCCGTGAGGTGCGAGAGGAGACGGGCCTCGTGTGCTCGCTCGGTGCGCCG
>JACDGR010000533.1 GCA_013821525.1 Actinomycetota bacterium | reverse complement strand
ACGCCGAGCATCGCTTCAACGCGGTCTACAAGACCGGCCGCGTGATCGAGGCAGGTTGTAAGTATGCGCTGTGTGAACCCCACGTGGCGTGGGCTCCCCCCGCCGTCGTAAGCTTCGACTTTTTAGCCGGCAGGCGTCGACGTCTCGGACGCGACGTGCGGCATCCGCGGGATCGTGATGTGGGACAGCGGGCGTTCGAGCTCGTCGTGTTCGAGCCGTGCTCGGGTTGCGAGCCAGTGCTGTGGCGCGAGCTCGAGGTAGCGATCCTGCGGCCAATACGGCAGGACGCGCAGAACCTCGTCGAGGTACACGAACGGGTCGATGCCGTGCAGCCGACAGGTCGCGATGATGCTGAAGATCGCCGCCGCGGCCTCGGCATGTGTGTCGGTGCCGTAAAACATCCAGTTCTTGCGACCGACGACGATTTTGCGGAGCGCGCGCTCGGCGCGCGTGTTGTCGAGCGGGATGTTGCCGTCGAGCAGCACGTTGCGCAGCTCGGCCTCCTGATTTAACGCATAGCCGAGCGCCTTGGTCGCAAGGTTGCGTCCTGGCGTGAGGTCGCGAGCCGAGGCTGCCCACGCGAAGAAGTCGTCCATGAGCGGGCGCAGATGCGTTGCGCGAAACGCGGTGCGCTCTTCGCGCGGCGCCCGGCGCCCCGCTGCGTCGATCGCGTACATCGCCCGGATCCTCATCAACCCCTGCACGCCGGCGGGGTGCCGACACAACGCCGCCTCGAAGAAGTACCTTCTGCAGTGAGCGAAACAGGCAACGAGCGTGACACCATCATCGGTATCGGGCGGTCGACCGCGCGCCAAGATCTCGTAGACCGAGCTCGCGTCGGCCTGGAGCAGGCCGCGAAACTCGCTGAAGATCGCCTTCACCGCTTCGCTGGTGTGGCGCTCGACGTACGCGAACAGCACTGCCTCGGCGTCGACGACCGCGGTGAAGAAGTGCCCCTTCTTGCACGCGAGCGACCTTCCGTCCTTCGCCTTCGTCGGCTGGATCAGCGCGCCGGTCGCGTCGGTCGAGATCATGTGCCCATTCGCGATCGCGTCGCGCCACATCGCGGCGACGATTGTCGCGCCGAGCGTGTTGCCTGCGTGCTCGACGTAGCGGCTCATCAGTCCGCGATCGAGATTCATGCCTTGGTCAAGGAGGTCACGCTCGAGCCGGTAGTGCGGCACACCGAGCGCGAACTTCGACGTCACGAGGTGCGCGACCGTCGACGTGTGCAGCAACGCCTTGGGGAAGATCGCTGCGGGCGCCGCCGCCGGGATCACGGTTGCGAGGCTGTCCTCGACGACCTCGTACTGCGCGACGCGCTTGACCACGACGAAGAAGCCGCCGCGACGATAGGCGATTTGATTGGAGTCCTCGAACCGGATCAGGCGCGCACCGCGGGCCTCGAGTGCCGAATCTCGAATCTCGACGGGGACGCGCGGCAGCTTGCTCGCGTCCAGATTGCGGCGACCGTGCGGCCGCGCCTTGCCGTTGGTCTCGGAAGGATCTGGCTTGGGTGCCGCGTTCTTCGCTTTGTCGACGGATGCGTCGAGCTCGGCCTGCAGCTTCGCCTCGCTCGCGAGCAGGTCACCGAGTGCGAGCTGCAGCTCGCTGGTGTGAATGCGCTCGCTCTTGGTCCCGAACAGCCTCCGCTTGAGCAGTGCGTTTTCGTGCGCGAGGTCCGTCAGACTCCCTTCGAGCGCAGCGAGCTTCGCCGTCATCTCTGCGCGCTCCGCCTGGAGACCTGCGATCGTGGCTACCATCACCTCGCGCGACATCGCATCGGAATGCTCGGCGCTCGACGACACGAGAACTCTCGTACAAGTCGCGATCTCACCGCGCAAGTACGACGCGCAGATTTCGATCAGTGAAAGCGCGGTCGCGACGTACGTGGCGTCAGCGCGACGCCCTTGTGGATCACGTCGAACATCGCGTCGCTGATCCGCAGATGCTGCTCGCCGGGCGCTGTCGCGCGCGGCAACTCGAATCGGCCCGCGTCGAGCTTCTTGTGGATCACGATCGTTCCGGTGC
>JACDGR010000532.1 GCA_013821525.1 Actinomycetota bacterium | reverse complement strand
CCCACGGGAGATCTGTCCACTCGATGTCGAGCGAGAGCGCGTCGACTGCCTTGCGCGCTTCGGCGACGACCTCTGGGCCGGCGCCGTCGCCGGCGATCACTGCGATGCGGTGGCTCATGCTGCAAGGCTCCTTTCGAGCTCATGGAGGGTCGGGATCGCCGAGCGCCCGTCGAGCGCGCGGCAGGAGAGGGAGGCGGCCGTGTTCGCGGCGCGCAGCGCGTCAGGAAGTGGCGCCCCGCGCACGAGGAATGCGAGCAAGGCGCCGTGGAACACGTCGCCGGCCCCGAGCGTGCTGACCGCGTTCGCGCAGGGGACGCCGGGCGTCTCGAAGGTCTCGCCCGCCTGCGTCCAGGCGCTGCTGCCTGCGGCCCCTCGGGTCACGACGACGAGCTCGGCGCCTGCTGCGATCGCGGCGGGCCCGTCGCCGAACTGCGTGTGCAGCGCAGCCTCGGTCGGCGCATAGAGGTCGACACCTGCGAGCGCGAGCCCTTCGATCGGGTTGCCACCGTCAACGCTCAGCCTCGCCTCGCCGGCGATCTGGCCGTAGCCGCAGTGGTCGACGTGCAGCCAGTCGCAGTTCGGAGCGGGCGCTCGCGGCGCAACTGCGCTGCCGGAGTGATGGACGATTGTCCGCGCGCCCGCCGGCCCGACGAGGATCGCGCTCTGCGCAGTGCTCGCACCCGCAACGACCTCGAGCCTGCTGACGTCGACGCCTTCCGCGGCTAGGCCGTCACGCACGAAGGCGCCTGCGTCGTCGTCGCCAACTGCCCCGAGAAAGGCCGTCTCGACACCGAGCCGCGCGAGCGCCACCGCCGCGGTCGCCGCGGGGCCGCCGCCTGCCACGAGCAGCTCGCTCGCGACGACTCGGCCGTCCTCGGGCGGATGCCCGGGCACGCGCCAGATCGTGTCCCGAGTCGCGAGCCCGGCACAGACGACGGCCGTCATCGGATCTTCAGCGTCACGATCTGGTGCGGGCGATACGGCATGAGCACCTCGTCGCCTTCGACGACGAGCGCCTCGCCGTCGTCCTCGAGCAGGTTCGCCGTGATCGCCTCGGTGAATGGAATGCCGAGTCGCACCCGCGCGCGCCCGCGCGCACCGTGCGCTTCGTAGAGCCGCAGCACCAGCGCGTCCGAATCCTCTGCGCGCTTGACCGTGTCGAGCACGAGGTTCGGATCATCGACGGCTGCGAGAGGCACAGGCGGCGCGGTTGCGCACCAGCGCACCGGGACGTTGAAGCGCAGTCCCGCGGCGACGACGCCTGCCTCGCGCCAGCCGCCTGCGTGCGGCAGCAGCGCGTAGGCAAACGTGTGCGTGCCCAAGTCCGCGTCGGGATCCGGGCTCTTCGGCGCGCGCAGCAAGCTGATCCGCAGCTCGTTGCCGTAGCAGCTGTAGCCGTACTTGCTGTCGGTCAGCAGCGTCGCACCGAAACCGTGCTCGGAGAGATCGGCAAAGCGATGGCCGGGCACCTCGTAGCGCGCACGATCCCAGCTCGTCGAGAAGTGCGTTGGCCGCTCGGCGTAGCCGAACTGCATCTCGTAGGTCGCGGTCGGCGCGCGCACGTCGAGCGGGAAGCAGGTCTTCAGCAGCTTGTGCTCCTCGTGCCAGTCGACCGTCGTGTGGAACTCGACGTACGGCGACTCGGCATCGAGCCGAACGACCTGCGTCAGCCGGCTGCGCTCGCCGATCGCGCGCACGAACGCGATCTCGCAGCGCAGCGCTGTCTGCGTGCGCACCGCGAACGAGTCCGCGGGCGCGCAGTCGACGCGCGTCTCGAGGTGGAACGGGTCGATATCCCACGCGTCGAACTCGACCGGCCGGTCGTCGTAGAGCTCGAGCCGGTTCCCCGGCGCGGCTAGCGTCTCGCGTCCCGATGCTTTGTGGAGCACCCTCGTGACGCTGCCATCCTCGCCGAGTTGCACGAGCAGCTGGCGGTTCTCGAGGACCAGGCCGTCCAGGCCCACCTCGTCGCTTGCCTCGACAACGCGCCCCGCGCCGGTCGCAGGCGCCTCGACCACCACGAGGTCTCCGTC
>JACDGR010000531.1 GCA_013821525.1 Actinomycetota bacterium | reverse complement strand
GTGACCGCTGTCTACAGGACGCTCGACTGGGTAACGGCTATGCCGTCGGGCCGCGAGCAAGGCTACGTGGACGATCCGTTGCCCTTCTAGCTGATTGGCCAGGAACGCCGCGGGCTGTGGCGCCTAACGCTACGATCCGCTCCCCTGGATCTCATTATTTCGCATGTCGCTCGACGTCTGCTTTGATCCAGTGTATGCGGTCACGCAGCGAGAGCGTGTCGTGCTTCGGAGCAACGCCTGCGATCGTCTTGTTCAAATACGAACACGATGCGATGCACTTCTTCTCCCTGAACTCCTTATCGAGCGCGTCTAGGGTCTTCGTTAGCCAGTTCTCCTGCCAATCCAACGGCCCGTGAGCAGCCGCGCTGCGCCGGTAGTCTCCCTTCTGTGCCCAGAACAGAGCGGAGAGCTTGTCGACGATCCCAGGGTGAGCGAACCAGCACCTCAGGACGCGCGTGCTGTAGGGCAGCTCCCCCAGGGCGCAATCGTTCTTGCCGTCGTCATAACGAGGGATGATCAATCCGTCCACCCACTCGGTCAAGATCTTCCAAGCGTGATCCGCCTGGCTCTGCGTCATCGTCGGCCACCACCACGGCGACAACGCGAACGCCGGCTCCTTCGCCCCGAGTAGCTCCGCAATACCCTGCACCACTCGTTCTTGATCTGCCAGGCGGCCGTCTTGGCTCTTCAACTGGCTCCGTAGGTCGGCCAGCTCGGCATGAACATCGTCGAGGTCAGCCACTCTGCTCCTCCTCCGCCTCGATCGTTGTCGGTGCTGGCATCGGGATGATCCTTGCTCCGCCGCCGCTTGGCGACGCCACCGGAGTGCCTCCGCGTGTCGGTGGACGCGGGGTGGGTGCGGCCGGCACGACTCGCTGCGGTGCGCGCGCCTCCGAACGCCGGATGGCCCGACGCTCCCAGAACGGCTCGATCCGTACCGTGACGGGCTTCTTGTTGGCCTTGATCACGAGCGCCGTGAAGTCGTTCGGCATGCGGATGTTATGGGGCTCGAATACGGGCCTCGTTTCCATGACGGTCGACGACGACGACGAACCTTCGGCATTCTTCGTCGTTGTAACCCGGGGCACCTCGTAGGTGCCGCAGAGGTTCGAAACCTTCTTCAGCGTCTCATCGTCGCTGCCCGAGGGCAGGAACATCTTGACCGTCGAGTTCTCCCAAATGATCGCGCCCCGCGTCTCGCCCCAGACGTCGGCGAGCTGTTTGAAGCTCTGGATGCAGGTAATGATCGGGATACCCCGCGAGCCCGCTTCACTGGTCCAGCGGTGCAGCGGCACCGGGCAGATGTTCGGCGCCTCATCGAGCGCGAACAGCACGGGAGGATCGAGCCGGCCGCTGCGGCTCTCATCGGCCATTGCCTTGGCTGTCTCGTAGATCATCCCGGTGAGCGCACTGAACAACGGCGCAATCGAGCCGTAGTCCCGCTGCGCGCCGATCAGGTAGAGCGTTGCCTTGCTCGTCAAGAACCGTCGAACGTCGAAGCTCCGCTCCCCCTCCCCCAGCTCGACTACTTCCCGCACGCCGGGCGTGCCGAGGAAATCGAAGGTCTGGGCGAGCGTGGCGAAAACCGAGTCCCGATAGCGGTCGTACGCGCCGAGGATCTGGCGCAGCTCATCGGCCCACCCATCGGGCGCGTTATCGTCCGCGATGAGCATCTGAAGGGGGCTCTGGTCTTTCGAGTTGTTTGCCCAGTGCTTCACATCCATCAGCGACGCACCCGAGCGCGCCGCGGCGAAGAGGTAGGCGCGGAGCACCTTGTTGGCGTTGTTCGTCCAGAACTCCCGGTCGCCCGTGGTGCCGCCCGCGGTTCCTGCGAGCAGGTACCCGGCGCGGTCGATCGCCACGTTCGGGTCGTCACAGCCGGCGACTGGGTTCCATCGCAGCGTGGAAGGCCGCCCGGAGCGGCCCTCGGGATTGAACAGCAGGCACGGGCCCCTGGTGCGCTTACGACGCCGCGCGGTGTCGTTGATGATGTCGAGCTTCGTACTCGTCACGACGACGCTGCCGGGGAACTGGAT
>JACDGR010000530.1 GCA_013821525.1 Actinomycetota bacterium | reverse complement strand
TCCGTGATCCTCGGCGTCCTGCTCTCGGCGCGCACGCGGTTCACGTGGCCTCGCTTCGCGGTCGAGGAGGTGCATCGCTTCCTCGCGATCCTCACCGGGGCGTTCGTCGCGCTGCATGGCGCATCGCTCCTCCTCGACCGCGTCGTCCCGATCTCCCTCGGCCAGATGCTCGTGCCGTTCAGCTCCCCGTACCGGCCGTTCGCGGTCGGGCTCGGGGCGGCTGCGGCCGAGCTGATGGCCGCGGTCGGGATCTCGAACCACTTCCGCAAGCAGATGCCGCACCGGCTCTGGCGGCGCATCCACTATCTGACGCTCGGCGTCTGGGTGCTCGCGACGGCGCACGGCGTGCTCGCCGGCAGCGATGGGACCGACCCGTGGTTTGCGGGCGTCGCAGCCGCATCGGTGGCGGCGGTCGGGCTCGCCTTCGCAGTCCGCTGCAGCGTGCGTGGGCGCGCCTGGCTGACCGGCACGGCGTAGGATTTCGGGCGACACATATTCGCGCCCCGATCCAGGAGGACTCGATGCCTATCGAAGCCGGGAAGATCCGCAACGTCGCCGTCGTCGGCCATCGCGGCACGGGCAAGACCTCACTCGTCGAGGCCATGCTCTTCCAGGCGCAGGAGACGAACCGCCTCGGGGCGATCGACGCCGGCACGACGGTCTCCGACTGGGAAGAGGACGAGCAGCGCCGCGCGATGTCACTGGCCGCCTCCCTCTGTCACTGCACCTGGCAGGGACGGAAGCTCAACCTGATCGACACCCCAGGCGACTCGGGCTTCCAGGCCGACACGCTTGCAGCGTTGCGCGTCGTCGAGGGAGCGATCGTCGTCGTCTCCGGCGTGATGGGCGTCGAGGTGAACACCGCCCGCGTGTGGGAACGCGCCGAGGAGCTCGGTCTCTCGCGGGTCGTCTTCGTCAACATGCTCGACCGCGAGCGCGCCGACTTCTACCGCGTGCTCGGGTCACTTCAGGAGCAGCTCTCGCCGCGCTGCATCGCGGTGCAATTGCCGATCGGCACGGAGCACGCGCTTACCGGCATCGTCGACCTGCTGCACAACTGCGCCTATGAGGCGCCGGGCGGTGCGCGGGAGGGCGAGCCGGTAGAGATCCCCGCAGAGCTCGCCAAGACGGTCGAGCGCTATCGAACCGAGCTGCTCGACACCGTCGTCGAGACCGACGAGGCGCTGATGGAGCGCTATCTCGGAGGAGAGGAGATTCCGGCCGCCGACATCGCAGCCGCGCTGAAGAACGCCGTCACGCGCGACGAGATCTATCCGGTCGCTTGCGGTATTGCGACACAGAATCTCGGAACCCACGCGCTGCTCGACCTGCTCGTCGAGGGCGTGCCGAGCCCGGCGAAGAAAGGATCGCCGATCGACACCGACGCCACGGTTGCAGCCTTCGTGTTCAAGACGGTTGCCGACCCGTTTGCCGGCCGCATCAACGTCTTCCGCGTCTACGCGGGCGAGGTGAAGGCCGACACGACGCTCGTCAACCACCGCGACCACTCGAAGGAGCGTCTCGGCGGCCTGATGCTGATGCAGGGCAAGGAGCATGAGCGGTGTGAGGGGTTCGGCCCCGGCGACATCGGCGCGGTCGCGAAGCTGAAGGCTGTGCAGACCGGCGACGTGCTCGTCGACGCCGAGCACGACCTCGAGCCCCCGTCGCTCGGCTTCCCGGAGCCGGTGCTCAGCTTCGCGGTGACCGCGAAGACGAAGGGCGACGAGGACAAGATCGCCCAGGCGCTGCGGCGGCTCGGCGAGGAGGATCCGACCCTGCGGCTGCAGCGCGACCAGCGAACCGGGGAGGAGCTGCTCTCGGGCATGAGCCAGGTGCACGTCGAGGTCGCAGTCGAGCGTGCGCGGCGCCGGTTCGGGGTCGAGCTGGAGCTGCACCAGCCACGCGTCCCATACGTCGAGACGATCAAGGGTCAGGCACGCGCGCAGGGGCGCTACAAGAAGCAGACCGGCGGCCGCGGCCAGTTCGGTGACTGCCACATCGTGCTCGAGCCACTCGACGATCACGTCGGCTACGAG
>JACDGR010000101.1 GCA_013821525.1 Actinomycetota bacterium | reverse complement strand
CCCTAGTCCGCGCGCCCTGCAAACGGAATAGCCACAGGCCCCGCGCGGTCATGAGGTTGTCGCAACGGTCGTTGCGGGTACAACCATGTGCGTGGCCCGCCTCTCAGACCGCGATGTTGAACTGACCTCGCCCTCCCGCCGCCGGAGGCGTCGGCGCCGCTCAGGAAAAGGGCATGGCGCTCGCACCCGGTTGTTCGGTGCGCTGACGGTCTTGTTCATCCTGCTCGGCCTCGCGGTCGGGGCAACGCTGCTCGGGGCGGCCGTCGGCCCGACGCTGATCGAGTCGCGCTGCGATCTCTCCTTGCTGAAGCCCGTCAACCTGGGCACGAACTCGTTCGTCGCCGCGCAGGACAACTCGCTGCTCGGAACGATCCCGGCGAAGAAGAACCGTCAGCAGCTGACGCTCGCGCAGATCTCGCCGTGGCTGCCGAAGGCCACCGTCGCAATCGAGGATCGGCGGTTCTGGCAGCACGGCGCACTCGACTACGCGGGTATCGCACGTGCAGCGCTTGCCGACCTGCAGAGCGGACGAAGCGCGCAAGGCGCCTCCACGCTGACCCAGCAACTTGCGAAGAATCTCTACATCGGGAAGCCCTCGCGGACGCTAGGCCGCAAGTTGAAAGAGGCGTGCCTCGCGATGCGTCTGGCCGACAAGCTGCCGAAGCGCTCCATCCTCGCTCGCTACCTGAACGTCGTCTACTACGGCAACCAGGCGTACGGCGTCGGTGCGGCGGCCCAGACGTACTTTTCCAAGCGCGCCTCGCAGCTGACCGTCGTCCAAGCTGCGTTGATCGCCGGCTTGCCGCAGGCGCCGACAGCGTACGACCCGTTCCGTGATCCGAAGGCGGCGCTCGCACGCCGCAACGAAGTGCTCGACGCGATGTTGAAGAATCGCGCGCTCAAGCCCGCCGCGTGGAGGTTCGCACGGCATCAGCCGCTCCGCCTGACCCCGGGGTCGCTCTACAAGACGATCCACGAGCCCTACTTCTTCGGGTACGTCGACCAGCAACTCGTCGCACAGTACGGCCAGCAGATCGTGGAGAGTGGCGGTCTTCGTGTCCGAACCACGATCGATCCCGTGTTGCAGCGGCTCGCGCAACGGACGATCGCCGCGCATCTGCCGAGCAAGACCGACCCCGCGAGCGCGCTCGTCGCAATCGATCCGCGCAACGGAAGGTTGCGTGCGATGGCGATCGACGTTCCAAGCGGCGAGCGGCTGCAGTTCAACCTGGCAACCCAGGGCCAGCGACAGGCCGGCAGCTCGTTCAAGCCCTTCACGCTCGCTGCCGTGCTGGAGCACGGAACCTCGCTGTACTCCTACTTCAGCGGCCCTTCGCAGATGACGATTCCCGACCCGCGCTGCCAGGACGGATACCACCAGCCCTGGGACGTCCATAACAACGCGGACGAGACGGAGGGCACCATGAACCTGATCGACGCGACAGCGAACTCGGTCAACACCATCTTCGCGCAGCTCGTCACCCAGGTCGGGCCTCCGGCGGTCGTGCGCATGGCGCATCGCCTCGGAATCCAGTCGACCCTCAGGCCGGTCTGCTCGATCACGCTCGGAACCCAAGCCGTCAGCCCGCTCGAGATGACAACCGCGTACGCGACGTTCGCCAACCGCGGGCTGCGCCACGAGCCTCAGGCGATCGAATCGGTGCGGAAGGCAAACGGCGAGGTCGTGCCGTTCCAGCAGAGCAAGCCACAGGTCGCGCTCTCGCCCGAGATCGCAGACGAGGTGACGTTCGCACTCGAAGCGGTCACACAAAAGGGAACCGGCACCGCGGCCGCGATCGGTCGCCCGATCGCCGGTAAGACCGGGACCGCCGAGAATTACGTCGACGCCTGGTTCTGCGGTTACGTCCCGCAACTCGCGACCTGCGTCTGGGTCGGCTACCCGCACCGCGAGCAGCCGATGAACTACGTCGAGGGCTACGCGCCCGTCTACGGCGGCACGATCCCGGCGTTGATCTGGCACGGCTTCATGTCCCAGGGACTTGCGAAGACACCGGTCGAGAACTTCGTCAGCCCCTCGGGCTCCCAGCCTCAGGGCTCGTATTACACCCAGCCGCCGTCGAGCTACCCGACCACCTCGACGTCGACCAGGTGAGCGAGCTCAGTGGCGAGCGGACGAGCCGACTTCGCTGAAGAGCAGCGACGAGAACGGAAACCAGGCTCGGCCGTCGGGCTCATCCGCGCTGAAGACGTTCGTGCTGCCGCCGAGCGCACGCGCGGCCGCCGAAACTGTCGGCTGATCGTCGGACAACGCCGGATCAGCCTCGACCTGGGCAGCAGTCACGGTGCCGCCATTCTCGCGAGCCAGCTCCATCAGCCGGGTCACTGCATCCTCGTACGTCATGCGTCCTCTTTCCCGTCGGACTCCGAGAGACCACGGTACCCGTCGCGGCCGATCTCCATGCGCAAGTACGGATCGATGCACCCTGAAACGCTGTGCTGGCCTCAATCGAGACGAAAGATCTCCTCGAGGGTCGCCGGGCCTGCGTCGGGGACGCGCTCCTCCAGGAGGCTTGCCATCGTGTCCTGCCACCGGGCGTTCACTTCCTGCTCCTCCATCTGCGCGGCAGCTGCTTCGAGGTCGTCGGCTTCGAAGTATCCGAAGACCTCGTTGCCGTTGCGGAAGATCGAGTAGTTGCGAATGCCTGCAGCACGGAGGGCCGAAAGCAGGTCCGGCCAGACGTTGGCGTGGGCTTTGACGTACTCATCGATCTTGTCCGGCCTTACGCGCAGGACGAACGCGCTGCGGTGCGTCACCGTTTCTGCCTCCTCATGGCGATGTGTGTGCGAGCGGGGCAAGCCCCCACGCAAGGCGTCAGGAACTCTCGTAGGCGCTCTCGACGGTCGTCGTCCCGCGCTCGCGCGTGAGGCGCTCGGCGTGACCGGCGACCCTGAACGCCTCGACCGGGTCTGGGGCGACGCCGACCTGACGGCGATGCTTCGCGAGCAGCGGACGTGCGTCGGTCTCGTACGCGTCCATCAGGACTCGGTGTGCCCCGAGCACGTCGCCATCGCGTTGGGCGGAGGCCAGGGCAGGCTCGTCGACGCATAGCGCCTTCGCGTAAGCCAGTTGGATGTTCGAGACCGACTGGATCATCGCGTCGATCTTTCCCTCGATGTTGTGCGACTGGTCGATCATGAACGCAATTTCCTCCGGCGCCTTCGCGCGCGCGATCTCGCGCATGATGCGGAAGAGCTCGAACGGATCGACCGAACCAACGATCAGGTCGTCGTCGGCGTACTTGCGATTGTTGAAATGGAAACCGCCGAGCAGATTTTCCGTCAGGAGCAGTGCCACGATCTGCTCGACGTTCGTACCCTGCGGATGGTGGCCTGTGTCGACCAGCACCTGTGCCTGCGGGCCGAGCCGTCGGCAGATGAGCGCCGCTGTTCCCCAATCGGGAAGATCGGTGCTGTAGAAGGCAGGTTCGAAGAACTTGTACTCGACGAGTAGGCGCATCCCCGCAGGGAGCGCCGCATAGAGGTCCTCGAGCCCTGCGACCAGCCGTGCATGCCGTTCGCTCAGATCGTCCTGCCCGGGATAGTTCGTGCCGTCTGCCAGCCAGAGGCTGACCACGGTCGAGCCGACCTCGGCCGCGATCTCGACGCACGCACGGCAATGCTTCAGCGCCTGCGTGCGCACTGCTGCGTGAGGATGACAGAGGCTGCCGAGGCGGTAGGTGTCGTCGCCGAACAGGTTCGGGTTGATCGCACCGATGCGCACACCCTGCTCTTCGGCGTAGCGGCGAAGGGCGCTGTAGTCGTCGACGGCATCCCACGGGATGTGGAGCGCCACCGTCGGGCAGCACCCCGTCAGGCGATGCACGAGGGCTGCATCGTCGATCCGCTCGTAGACGTTCCGAGCGGCTCCTGGCCACGGGTAGACGTGGAAGCGCGTTCCGGAGTTGCCGTAGCCCCACGACGGCGTCTCGATCTCCAGCCTGCGCAGCCGGTCGAGCAGTTCGCTTTCGCCCATCGCGTGCGAGCCTTTCATATCTGACCCGCGATTGCGAACGGGCTTTCGAAAAAGACTGAATCGAAATCTGGCGCCGGGTCTTGACTTGCGTTTGGGATCGGCGTAACGTCGCGCGCTATCGACGCCGCCGTTGATACGCATGGGCTTTCGCAGCACGCGCGGATGCAGCACATCCTTCGGCTGCTCGAGACGCGCGATTCAATTGGGGTTTCGGAACTTTCGGAAGCCTTTGCGGTTTCAGAGGTCACAGTGCGCAGCGACCTCACCTCGCTCGCCCAGCAAGGTCTCGTCGCCCGCGTTCGGGGCGGGGTTCGAGCACTCCAGAGAGGGCAGTCCGAGGTCGGCTTCGACCTGCGTCTCCGCCTGGAGGTGGAGCGCAAACGGGCGATCGCGCGCGCCGCCGCCGCCCTGATCGGCGAGGGTGAAGCGGTTGCGCTCGACGCGAGCACAACTGCCTACTACCTCGCGCTCGAGCTGCGCAACAAGCGCGAGCTCGTCGTCGTGACCAATGGGTTGCTCGTCGCGACCGCACTCGCCGATGCGCCGGGAATCACGGTGCTCGTGACCGGCGGCGTGTTGCGGCTCTCTGCAATGTCGCTCGTCGGCGACCTAGGTACCGACGTGCTGCGTACGACACGCATCAACAAGGGCTTTCTCGGGGCCCGCGGCCTCAGCCTCGAGCGCGGCTTGATGGACTTGAACCCTGATGAGGTGCGCATCAAGCAGGAGATGGCAGACGCCTGCGAGCAGATCTTCGGGATTCTCGACGGGACGAAGTGGCACCGCAGCGCACTTCTTTCATTCGTCCCGTTCGAGACGCTCGACGGGATCGTCACCGACTCGAGTGCGCCGTCGGACGAGGTCGAAGCCTGGCGAACCGCCGGCATCGATGTCGTCGTTGCGGATCCCGGTCCTAGCGAGCCGGCACCACTGCGGCCGCGAGACCTGCGTCGCGCGGTGCACAACACGAGCGGGCTGAGTTGAGTAGGACATTCGCAGCGGTCGACCTGGGCGCACAGAGCGGACGCGTGGCTGTCGGGCGGTTCGACGGCGAGCAACTCACCGTCGAGGAGGTGCACCGCTTCCCGAACGTTCCGGTTGAACGCGGAGGCAGGCTCGAGTGGGATGTTTCACGGCTACGCAAGGACGTCGAGGACGGTTTGCGGAAGGCTGCACGTGACACGGAGATCGATTCTGTCGCGGTCGATTCCTGGGCGGTCGACTTCGGGCTGCTCGATGACGCGAAGCGGCTGATCCGCAACCCGGTGCACTACCGCGACCGCCGTCGCCTTGCGGCGTTCGACGGAGTCCTCGAGCAGATTTCGAGGCGGGAGCTGTACGAGCGAACCGCGATTCAGCTCTTGCCGATCAACACGATCTTCGAGTTGGCCGCGATGGTGGCGGAGGACGACCGTGCGCTTGCGGACGCCCACCGGTTGCTGCTGATTCCCGATCTCTTTCACCACTGGCTGTGCGGCAGCGAGACGACCGAGCTGACGAACGCAAGCACGACGCAGTGCTACGACCCGCATGCGCGCGGCTGGGCGCTCGACCTGCTCGAACGTCTCGGTATCCCGACGGCACTCCTGCCCGACGTCGTCGCGCCGGGAACCCGGATCGGCGTGGTCGACTCGGCGGATCACGGCCTCGCCGGCGCAGCCGTGGTCGCAACGGCGACGCACGACACGGCTGCGGCTGTTGCTGCGGCGCCACTCCGCGGCGAGCAGTCGGTCTTCCTCAGCGTTGGCACGTGGTCGCTCGTCGGCGTCGAGAGCGAACAGCCCGTAGTCACCGAGGCGGCGTTCCGGGCCAACGTCACGAACGAGTCGGGTGTCGGCGGCACCTTCCGCGTGCTTCGCAACCTCACCGGGCTGTGGCTCTTGCACGAGTGCCGGCGCG
This sequence comes from Actinomycetota bacterium, assembly GCA_013821525.1. Lineage (GTDB taxonomy): Bacteria > Actinomycetota > Thermoleophilia > Gaiellales > Gaiellaceae > PALSA-600. Next base: position 3,791 of record JACDGR010000101.1, on the reverse strand, counting down.
TCTGGGCCGACGCGGGTCGAAGCTACGAGTTCGCCGACCTCGTGGAGCTTGCGCGCGCCGCGCCTGAGCACGGCTCGCTGATCGACCCGAACGCAGAGCGGTTTCTCGAGCCTGGCGATCTGCCTGGCCGAATCGCCGCCTACTGCGACGAGTCGGGGCAGAAGCCGCCGCGAGACGACGGCGCGTTCGTGCGTTGCATCCTCGAGAGCATCGCCCTCAAGCACGCCGAGACGGTCGAGCTGCTGTCGCGGGTCACGGGACGTGAGCTCGACGACCTGCACGTTCTCGGTGGCGGCGCCCACAACGATCTTCTCTGTGCCTGGACGGCGGCGGCGGCGCAACGCCCGGTGATTGCAGGACCGGCGGAGGCGACCCTCGTAGGAAATCTCCTCGTCCAGGCATTGGCGCTCGGCGAGATCGCCTCGCACCGGGAGGGACGCGAGCTCGTTCGCCGCTCCTTCGTGCCTTCGACGTATGAACCCGCTGCTGATGGCTACTGGGACGAGGCGCGCGGCCGATTCGCCACGCTCAACGGGACCCCCGCCGACCTCGAGGTGTGCGCGTGACCGAGCTCGCGAACCCGCTGCACGGCATCTCGGCTCCCGCCAACCGCTGGGACGTCGCCCGAGCCGCGAGCCTGTCGACCGTCGAAGCACTCGCCTACCGCTCGAACTTGCTCGGTGCCGACCGTGCAGTCGCGAACCAGGGTGGGGGAAATACCTCGGTCAAGGAGACGATTCTCGATCACACCGGGCGTCAGACCCGAGTGCTCTGGGTCAAGGGATCCGGCACCGACCTTGCGACGATCATCCCGAGTGGATTCCCCGGGATCAGGCTCGACGATGTCTTGCCGCTCGCCGAGCGCGAGCAGATGGACGACGCGCCCATGGTCGCCTACCTGCTGCAGAGCGCGATCAAACCCGATCAATCGCGCCCATCGATCGAGACGCTGCTGCACGCGTTCATCCCGGCGACGCACGTCGATCACACGCATCCCGACGCGGTGATCGCGTTGACCTCGACGCCGCGGGGTCGCGCGCTCGCCGAGCAGGCGTTTGGTGACGAGATCGTTTGGCTCGACTACCAGCGTCCCGGATTCGACATGTCGAAGCGCGTTGCGCAGCTCCTTCGCGCGAGCCCGGACGCGCGCGCCGTGCTGCTGGCGAAGCACGGGCTCGTGACCTGGGGCGAGACCGGTGAGGAGAGTTACGAGACGACGCTCGAGTTCGTCGCCCGTGCTGCTCGGGCGATCGACGAAGCGGCTGGGGGTCGCTTCGGGCTGGGGGGCAGGCGCACCGCGGCGTTCGGGGAGGGGGACGACGTCCGTCTACTCCTTGCGGATGCCCTTCCCGCACTCCGCGGAGCGCTTCTCCAAGACAGCGACGGCGTGGTGCTCGAGGTCGACGGCAGCCCGGAGGCGCTTGCATTCGCCTCGGCCACGCGAACGCCCGAGGTCAGCCAGGTCGGAGCGCCGTGCCCGGATCACCTGATCAACACGAAGCACAAGCCGCTTGTAGCAGCATGGGAGCCGGCGCAGGGCAGCGCAGCGCTCGCCGAAGCGCTGCGAAGCGGGGTGGGGGCGTACGCCGACTGGTACCGCGGGTACTACGAACGGAACCTCGACGACGAGACGCGGCAGTTTCCGATCGATCCGGCAGGTCCTCGGGTCGTGCTCATCCCCGGCGTCGGAATCGTCACCGCAGGGCCGGACGCCGGACGTGCGCGCTTTGCCCGCGACCTCTACCACCGCGCGATTGCCGTGGAAGACGCTGCAGATGCGCTCGGCGGCTTCCTCTCGTTGAGCGAAGCCGAAGCGTTCGCGATCGAGTACTGGCCCCTTGAGCGATACAAGCTCGCTCAAGCTCCACAGCGTGGTGAGCTCGCGGGCCGAGTTGCGCTGGTCACCGGTGGAGCGAGTGGCATCGGACGAGCGGCGGCACGCATGCTCGCCTCGCGCGGCGCGCATGTCGTGGTCGCCGACCTGAACCTCGAAGGTGCCGAGGAGGTCGCCGACGATTTGCAGACCACCTATGGGCTTCGCCGCAGCATCGCGGTGCCGGTCGACGTGACGAGCGAGGACGCAGTGGTGGAGATGACGCGCCGTGCAGTCCTCGAGTTCGGCGGGATCGACATTCTCGTGGCTTCGGCCGGACTTGCAACGAGCGCACCGATCACGGAGACGACGCTCGAGCAGTGGGAGCAGAACTTCGCCGTGCTCGCGCGTGGCTACTTCCTGGCAGCGCGCGAGACATTCCGCGTCCTGCTCGAACAGGCCCGAGGTGGTTCCATCGTCTTCGTCGCGTCAAAAAATGCTCTCGTCGCAGGCGCGAACGCGGCGGCCTATTCGTCGGCGAAGGCCGCCTCGCTCCACCTCGCACGCTGTCTCGCCGAGGAAGGTGGGCCACACGGAATCCGCGTCAACACCGTCAACCCGGACGCGGTCATCCAGGGCTCGAGTATCTGGTCGTCCGACTGGAAGGCCGAGCGAGCCAGCACCTACGGGGTGGGCACGGAGGAGCTACAGGCCTTTTACAAGGGCCGCACCAAACTCGGCGTCGCGGTCTTCCCCGAAGACGTCGCCGAGGCGATCGCGTTCTTCGCCGGTCCCCGTTCGGCGAAGTCCACCGGAAATGTCCTCAACGTCGACGGCGGCGTGACCGCCGCGTATCCCCGGTAGTGCGAAGGAGGCGCACGTTGCACCGGCCCCCCGTCTCTCACTCACTCACGCGAAAGGAGCCCACGAGAATGCATGGGCGCAATTGGACGGTACTGCTCGCGGCGATCATCGTCGCAAGCGTTGCCGTGACTGCCGCGTTGGCGGCTTCGAGTCACTCGACCACAGGCAAGACCTACTACTTCATCCCGAAGGACACACTGAACCCGTACGAGGTGATCGCCGACCACGGCGGCAAGCTGGCCGCCGCCTCACTCGGCGACAAGCAGGTTGTCTCGTCAGGGACGGAGGACACCGCGGCCGCGCAGCAGCCCGCGATTCAAGCTGCGATTCAGGCGCACGCCGACGGCATAGTGATCGCCGGTAACGATCCCCAGGCCGTGTGCCCGGCGCTCAAGCAGGCGCAGGCACAGGGCGCGAAGATCGTCGCCTTCGACTCCGACGTGAGCTGCCGCCAGCTCTTCATCAACCAGGCGGACACCGAGACGATCGGCCGGAGCCAGATGCAGCTCCTCGCGAAGCTCATGCACTACAAGGGACAGTTCGCGATTCTCTCGGCAGCCTCGACAGCGACGAACCAGAACGCCTGGATCAGCTACATGAAGCTCGAGCTGAAGAAGCCGGTGTACAAGAACATGAAGCTCGTGAAGATCTACTACGGAAACGACAATCCGGCGCAGTCGCGGCAGGCAACAGTGAGCATGCTGCAGGCCTACCCGAACCTGAAGGGCATCGAGTCGCCCACGACGGTCGGCATCTCCTCGGCCGCGCAGTACCTCTCGACCTCCAAGTACAAGAAGAAGGTCGCACTCACTGGTCTCGGTCTGCCGAGCCAGATGAAGAAGTATGTGCACGACGGCACGGTGTCGGCGTTCGCGCTCTGGAACCCCGAAGATCTCGGGTACCTCGCGGGCTACGCCGTCTCGGCGCTCGCCAACGGCAAGATCACCGGCAAGGTCGGCGAGACGTTCACCGCCGGCAAGCTCGGCAAGTACAAGATCATCAAGGGGCCGGACGGTCGGCCGCAGGTGATCCTCGGACCGCCGTACACCTTCACCATCAAGAACGTCGACAAGTTCAAGTTCTAGAGACCTGGACAACGGGGGCGCCGCGAGAG
>JACDGR010000100.1 GCA_013821525.1 Actinomycetota bacterium | reverse complement strand
ATCCGACGCTCATCGAAACGCACTTTTCAGCTTGTCGAAGAAGCCTTCGTCGTGCCTGTACGTATCGTCGTCACTCGCCGCGTCGAACTCCTGGAGAAGGCGTCGTTGCTCGTCGCTCAGCCGACGCGGCACCGAGACGTTGACGAGCACTCGCTGGTCGCCACGCCCAAAGCCCTGCAGCACGGGCATGCCCTTTCCGCGGAGCACGCGCACCTCACCCGGCTGCACGCCGGCTGCGAAGTCGAGGTCGACGGGGCCTTCGAGCGTGTCGACGCGCAGCGACTTCCCGAGCGCGGCCTCCACGATCGTCAGGTCGACCTGCGTGTAGATGTCGTTGCCCTCGCGCACGAACCGCGAGTCCGGCTTGACGCGTACGAGCACGTAAACATCGCCCGAGCGACCCCCGAGCTCGCCCGCGTGTCCCTCGCCCGAGATCCTGATGCGCTGCCCGTCGTGGATGCCTGCGGGGATCTCGACCTCGAGCTCACGGGTCTCGGCGGTGACGCCGGCGCCCTCGCACGTCTTACACGGGTGCTCGATGATCACGCCTCGGCCGGCGCATTGCGGGCAGGCTTGAGTGCGGATGAACTGGCCGAGCACCGTGCGCGATACGGCCTGCAGCTGGCCGGTGCCGTTGCAACGCGTACAACCGATCGGCACTGTCCCGGGCTCGACTCCGTCGCCGCCGCAGGTCGCGCAGGAAACTGCGACTTCGAACGGCACGGGCACCTTGATGCCGCGTGACGCCTCGACGAGCTCGATCTCGACTTCCGCCCCCACGTCGGCGCCGCGCCGGCGTCCGGAGCCGCCCCCGAAGACGTCTTCGCCGAAGAATGCCGAGAAGAGGTCGCTGAGACCGGTCGTCTCGAAGTTCGTCGGACTGAAGCCGCCGGAGCGGAGACCGGCGTGCCTGTAGCGGTCGTAGAGCGCTCGCGTCTCGGAGTTCGAGAGAACCTCGTACGCCTCCGTGACCTCGCGGAAGCGCGCCGCAGCCTCGGGCTCGTCGGAGACGTCGGGATGCAACTGCCGGGCGAGCTTGCGGAACGATTTCTTGATCGCCGCCTCGTCCGCGTCGCGCGGCACCCGTAGCAGCTCGTAGAGATCCTTGTCCGCCATCAGTCGTCGGAGTACGCCTCTTCGACAAAGCGCGAGAGCTCGTGCGCGGCGGAGCGAACCGCGCTCAGCGCCTTCTCGTAATCCATGCGCATCGGGCCAAGGATGCTGACGGCGCCGAGCGTCTGATGCGCGATCCCGTAGGTGGCGCCGACGAGGGCGACCTCCGCGATTCCTGGTTGGTCGATGTTGTTGCCGACGCGTGCGAAGGACGAGCGTGGATCGAGCCGCTGCGCGAGCACGTCGAGCAGTGCGGCCCGCTTCTCGAGTGCCTCCATCAGCGTGCGGTAGGCGCCGATCTCCTCGGCCCGCATATCGTCGAGCAACCCCGCGGTGCCGCCGACGAACAACCGCCGATCCTCGTCGGCAGCCTGTTCGAACGCGTTGCGGATCACGAGCAGGAACGCGCGCTCACGGGCGCTGAGGCTCGGGTCGTCGAACGCGATCTTGACGGCGCGCGAGCCGATGCGGGCACCTGCGAGCCGTTCGTTCAGATACTCGGCGGTCCACATGACAAGACCGGGGTCGACCGGCTCGGAGAACGAGTAGCGGAGGTTCGTCACACCGCCGGTCGATGTGATCACGACGACCATGACGAGGCTCGGCTGCAACAGCAGCACTTCGACGTGGTGGACGGTCGCAGCCTGGATCGGCGGCGCCGAGACGATCGCGAGCAAGCGCGTCACCTGCGAGAGCATCTCCGTCGTCGCCTGCAGCGCCTCCTCGACCTCGGCCCGGGCAACCGGCAAGCCGAGCGAGAACTCACCGGGCCGCGGCTGCGGACCGCTCAGGAGCTCCTCCACGTAGATCCGGTAGCCGGCCTCGGTGGGGATGCGGCCTGCAGAGGTATGAGGGTGCGTGAGCAAACCGAGCCGCTCGAGCTCTGCAAGCTCGTTTCGGACGGTCGAGGACGAGATATCGAGGCCCGCCCGCTCGACGAGCGTCTTCGAGCCGACCGGCTGCCCGGCGGCAACGTAGACCTCGACGACGCGCCGCAAGATGTCGCGTTGGCGCTCTGAAAGGGCGACGATCACGCCTCCCATGGTAGGGCGCGGGTCAGGCGAGCAGTCGGGCGGTCACGCCGCCGCCGAGAAAGCGGCCTCGCGGCGTGAGCGAAAGGGTCTCCTCATGCCGGATCGCGAGACCGAGACCGGCGAGGCCCTCGAGCTCGGCGGCGTCGAGGACGCTCCTCAGGCCGTCGAGCGGCAGCGGCTCGTCGAGGCGCAGACCGAGCATCACGCGCTCGACCCTGCGCGTCTCCGGCGGCAATTCCTCGTACTCGCGTGGCGGGGTCAGACCAGTTCCGAGCGCGGCGAGGTACCGGCCGAGCGACGGGGCGTTTCGCCACCTGCGTTCGCCGATCGTGCTGACGGCTCCCACGCCGACTCCGAGGTAGTCGTGGCCCAGCCAGACCCCGAGGTTGTGGCGAGCCCGCAGGTCGCGATCGCCGGCGCGACAGAAGTTTGCCGTCTCGTACCAGCGGTACCCGGCGCCGGTCAGCGTCTCCACGACCTGCTCGAAGTAGCCCTCCATCGCCTCGCCCTGCCGAGCGAGCTCCACACCATGGGCGTGCGTGAAACGCGTGCCCGGCTTTGCCTCGAGCTCGTATGCCGAGACGTGCTCGGGCCCGAGCGCGAGTACCGCGGCCAGGTCGTGCTCGAGGTCGGTCTCCCCCTGACCGGGAATGCCGTAGATCAGGTCGACCGACATCGCCTCGATTCCCGCGTCGCGAAGCGCAGCGATCGCCCGCGGCACGTCGTCGGGCTCCGCACGTCGGCCGAGGGTCTGCAAGAGCTGTGGGTCGAACGTCTGAACACCGAGCGAGACCCTGTCGACACCGCAACCGGCGAGCAGGGCGGCGAGCTCCGGCGTCACGGTCTCGGGGTTCGCCTCGACGGTCAGCTCCTGCGCAGGGGGTAGCGCCCGCAAGAGCCGCTCGAGCGCGGTGGCGTGCGTGAACGTCGGCGTGCCGCCACCGAGGTACACGGTCTCCACCTCGGCTGCGAGCGACAGGCGCTCGAGTTCGACCTCACGCACGACCGCCTCGACGTAACGGTCGTGCTGGTCGTCGCGTCCGACAACCGTGACGAAGTCGCAGTAGCCGCAGCGCGCTGCACAGAACGGCAGATGGACGTAGAGGTGGCGGGCGCCGCCCACGGCTCTACCGCGCGACGAGACGTCGGGGCCGGGCAACGAGCTCGCCGCCGCAGTTGGGGCAGACGTGATCGAGCGCGGCTGCGCAATCAGGGCAGAACGTGCACTCGAACGTGCAGATCGTCGCCGCACCGTCGGGTGCAAGCGCCTTCGAGCAGCGTTCACACTCCGTCTTCAGCTCGAGCGCCATCTCGAGGCTCTATTTCTTCGCCGGCTCGTTCAGGTTGAGGACGGCGAGGAACGCCTCCTGCGGCACCTCGACGCCGCCGACGCTCTTCATCCGCTTCTTGCCCTTCTTCTGCTTCTCGAGCAGCTTGCGCTTGCGGCTCACGTCGCCGCCGTAGCACTTGGCGAGCACGTCCTTGCGTCGCGCCTTGACGGTCTCTCGCGCGATCACGCGCGCGCCGATCGCCGCCTGGATCGCGACGTCGAACATCTGTCGGGGGATCTCCTCGCGCAGCTTCTCGACGAGCAGCCGTCCGCGGTCGTAGGCGAACTCGCGGTGAATGATCAGCGACAGCGCATCGACCGGCTCGCCGCCGACGAGGATGTCGACCCGCGCAAGGTTGCCCGTCTGGAACCCGGTGATGTCGTAGTCGAAGCTCGCGTAGCCCTTTGTGCGCGACTTCAGCTGGTCGTAGTAGTCGAGCACGATCTCCGCGAGCGGCAGCTCGTAGGTGAGGTGCACGCGCTCGGGAGACAGGTACTCCATGTGGTCGAAGCGGCCGCGCTTGTCGTTGTTCAGCTCCATCACCGCACCGACGAACTCCTTCGGAACGATGATCGACGCCTTGATGTACGGCTCTTCGACCTCCTCGAACGCGTCGGGGAGATCCGACGGCGTGTGCACCTCGACCCATTGCTCGTCGTTCAGAGCGCGCACGCGATAGGCGACGTTCGGGGCGGTCACGAGCAGGTCGAGGTCGAACTCGCGCTCCAGCCGCTCGCGCACGATCTCCATGTGCAGGAGACCGAGGAAGCCGCACCGGAAGCCGAAGCCGAGCGCCTGCGAGGTCTCGGGCTCGTAGAAGAGCGCTGCATCGTTCAGCTTCAGCCGCTCAAGTGAGTCGCGCAGCTCGGGGTACTGGTCGGAGTCGGTCGGGAAGAGACCGGCGAAGACCATCGGCTTGACCTCCTTGTACCCGGGCAGCGGCTCGACGGCGCCGCCGCGATCGGAGGTGAGCGTGTCCCCCACTCGCAGCTCTGAGACGTCCTTGAGGCCGGTGATCACGTAGCCCACCTCGCCGGCGCTGAGCGTCTTCACCGGGCGGTTGGTCGGCGACATGAAGCCGATCTCCTGCGCCTCGAACCGAGTACCGAGCGCCATCGCGCGCAGCCACTCACGCGGCCGAAAGACACCGTCGATCACGCGTACGAAGGCGACGACACCGCGGTACTGGTCGTACGAGGAGTCGAAGATCAGCGCGCGGGCGGGCGCTTCGAGGTCACCGGTCGGAGGCGGGATCCGTTCGACGATCGCGTCGAGCACGTCCGCAACTCCCTGACCTGTTTTCGCGGAGATGCGCAGGACGTGTTCGGCGTCGTCGCCGATCAGGTCCGCCACCTCGGCCGAGGCGCGATCTGGATCGGCTGCAGGCAGGTCGATCTTGTTCACGACCGGAACGATCTCGAGGTCGTTCTCGATCGCGAGGTACGCGTTCGCGAGCGTCTGTGCCTCGATGCCCTGCGCGGCGTCGACGACGAGCAACGCGCCCTCGCATGCCTGCAGGCTGCGCGATACCTCGTAGGTGAAGTCGACGTGGCCGGGCGTGTCGATCAAGTTCAGCTGGTGGCCCTTCCACGCAACGCGGACGGCCTGCGCCTTGATGGTGATGCCGCGCTCGCGCTCGAGATCCATCGAGTCGAGCAGCTGGTCACGCATCTCGCGCACAGAGACCGTCTCCGTCAGCTGGAGAATGCGATCCGCGAGCGTCGACTTGCCATGGTCGATGTGCGCGATGATCGAGAAGTTGCGGATGTGCTGTTGATCCATGTGGGCGGTCGGTTCCTGGTTCGGGTGCTCGCGGGGAGGGCCTGCATCAAGCAGTGTGACTGACTCGCACAGGGTCAAGGCTGGCGGCCTTGATCCTGGGCGACGCGGGCGCGATGCGCCGCATGCAGGCCCCCAGCTGTGAGTGCCCGAGCCGGGAGCCGCCCGCCCTTCTAGCGGCTCGAGAGACGGCCGCGCAATGAGAGTAGCGCCTGCATCTCGCGCACCTTCAGCGCGCGGCAGGCGGCGAAGTACACGGCGGTCGCGAGCAGCAGCGCGGCACCGAGCGAGACGACCTGCGCCGGGAACGACCGGCCGAGCGCACCGTCGAGCGGGTGCCAGACGAACCATGAGACGAGCGCGACGAGCGCCGACGCGGCGATGATCTTGGTGAGGCTCAGCGCGATCTCGGAGCCGCCGATCCGGCCGAGTCGCCGCCGGAGCAGGATGACGAGCGCGACGGTGGCAACGACGTTCGAGACGGCAGTCGCGAGCGGGATCCCCCACACCCCGACGCGATAGAACGCGAAGTCGAGCACGGCGTTCAGGAACAGGTTCCCGAGGGCGACAGTCGTCGGAACCCAGTTCGACTGCAGGCTGAAGAATGCGCGGTTCAGCATCAGCATCGCGCCGTTGAAGACGAGCCCGGCGCTGAACGCGGCGAGCGCGCCTGCGACGACGGGCGTCTGTGGTGGGTGCCAGTGCCCGCGCTGGTAGAGGAGCCGGACGATCGGCTCGGCGAGCACCGCGCTGACCACGGCCGTCGGCGCGAGCAGGAACGCGATCTGACGAAGCCCGTTCGACACCGCGGCGGCGAAGCCGCGCAAGTCACCGCGGGAGGCGAGCCGAGAGAGGGTCGGGAAGAGCACGGTCGCGATCGCGACCGAGAACATCCCCTGCGGCAGCATGTAGATGAGGAATGCCTTCTGGATCGCGGTCGGCGCGAGATCGGGATCGATGAGGCGGGCGGCGAAGAACGTGTCGATGACGGCGTTCACGTTGATCAGACCGAGCCCGAGCGTGACGGGGATCATCAGCTTGAAGACCCGCTTGACGGCTGGGTCGTGCCAGTCGATGACGACGCGGAGTCGCTCCTCGCCACGGTCGAGACCGCGCAGCCAAGGCATCGGCAACAGCACCTGGATGAACGTGGCGACGAGGATCGAGCCGGCGTAGACGTAGAGCTTCGCGCTCGAGTTGCCCGCCTGCGGCACGCCGATCGCAAGGCCGATGATGATCGCGAGGTTCCAGAACACGGGCGACAGCGCGGGCACGGTGAAGTGGTCGTAGCTGTTGAGGATCCCGACGATGATCCCGGAGACACCGAGCAGCGTCACGATCGGGAACAGCACGCGCGAGAGGCCGACGGCGAGGCCCCTGTCGTGCCCGGGGTTGCCGAAGATCCCGATCACCCAGGGTGCGACGAGGATGAAGAGCGCGGTCAACGCGGTCAGGCCGAGCAGCATCAGCCAGAAGAGGCTCGACGCGACCCGCCAGGCGCGGCGCCGCTCTCCTTTCTCCAACAGGTCGCTGAAGACCGGGACGAATGCGGAGGAGAGTGCCGCGTCGGCGACGAGCGCGCGGACGAGGTTCGGCACCTGAAAGGCGACGGTGAACGCGTTGATCCGGCCGCTCGCGCCGAAGTAGTAGGACGCGACCATCTCGCGCACGAGGCCGAGTACCCGCGAGAGGCCGGTCGCGAGCCCGAAGATCGCGGTCGAGACCGCGAGCCGACGGCCATGCGTGCCCTGGGTCGGTGCCTCGCCTGCCTGCGGCTCGGGTGTACCCGACTGGAGGTTGACGCTCTCGGCTCCCGCCGGATCGCGCTCGCGGGGCGCGATGATTGCCGTCTGGGCAGCATCCGTCGGCCAGCCTCCCGCGCCGTAGGTGGGCTTGCCCCTCGCAGACCGGCGCTCGTTCCGGGCCTCGAGCCGTGCGGCACGCTCGCGCGCGAGCTGCTCGGCGTCGTTGCGGTCACCGTCCACCGTCTGAGCATACGGCGAGGCTCCGCTGCCGTTCGTTGCCCTTTGCTACCCTTGCCGCGCCCGCCGACCAGCGGGCATTTCACACCATGCCGAACATCAAGCAACAGAAGAAGCGCGTCCGGATCGCCGCTGAGGAGCGGATCGAGAACCTGCGCTATCGCTCGACGATCAAGACGCTGACGAAGCGCCTGGCCACGGTCTCGGCCGAGGGCGACAAGGATGCGATCGAGGTCGAGCACAAGGCGCTCGTGCGGCTGATCGACAAGGCCGTCTCGCGTGGGGCACTGCACCGGAACGCCGGCGCGCGCAAGAAGTCGCAGGCTGCCCGTGCGGCTGCCGGCGTCTCCCCCGAGTAACCGGGCTCACCGCCTGATTGCGGTTACGCGCGCTCGGTGATCTCGACGAGCGCGCGCTCGAGCTCGAGCTCGTTCACGAGCCGGGAACCGCCCTTCAGTGCGTGATCGAGATCGGCCAGGCGGACGACCGCGTCTTCGAGCTCGCGCTCGCTGAAGTTGCGCACCTGGGCGAACAGCTTCTGGGCCGGGTAGGGCTTCATGCCGAGGGTCCCTGCTGCGTCGTGCGGCGTCAGGCCCAGCTCTTCGAGCCGCCGGGCCGCACGGGCGTTCCGCACGTGTTTCGTCAGCGAGCCGACGATGCGCGGGATCATCCTCGACAGTGGGTCGCCCGTGCGATCCATCATCTTCTCGGTCGCGCGCAGGACTCCAGCGACGTCGCGAGCGCCCCAGGCGTCGGTCAGGTCCCACGGCGGTGAGCCCGCGCGCGCCGCGACGAGCTCGTCGACGTGCGCTTCGGAGACCGGCTCGCCCGCTGCCCACGTGGCGATCTTGTCGACCTCCCCCGCGAGCTCGTAGAGGTCGTCCCCGACGAGCTCCGCGAGCCGACGGCATGCCTCGGGCTCGGCCCTCGTCCCGTGCAGCTTGAACTGGTCGGCGATCCAGCGCGGAACAGCTTTCTGTGCGACGTCCCAGAGCAGCACCTCCCCCTTGCCGGCGACCGCCTTCGCGAGCGGCGCATCTTTTTTCAGGTCGCCGGCGACGAGTGCGAGCGTGGTGCCGGGGGCGGGCGACTTCAGGTATGCGGCGATCACCTTCGCCTCCGGCGCCTTCCACGCCTCGACGCCCTCGACGACGACGAGGCGTGTGCCGTCGCCGAAGAGGCCCATCGAGTTGCAGGCGGCAACGGCGTCCTCCCCGCTCGTCGTCTGGGCGTCGTGCAGCTCGACCGCATCGATCAGGAAGCGGCTGCGCAGCCGCCCGACAGCGCGGTCGACCTTCGGCCGGTCACCGCCGCCGATCAGATAGGCCGGTTTGAGCTCGTCCGCCATCTCCGCCAAGCATAGGCGCCGGCCATCAGTACGCCGGCGACGACGAGCGCTGCCTGCCTGCCGCCCACCTGCGCGAATGGCAGCGCACCGACGGCGCGGGCACAGCCGGCCGTGTAGGCCGCCACCCAACCGTTCAGCGATGCGAGCGCCGCAGCGAGCGACGGGGAGACCGGATCGACCGCTGCGCTGACGAGCGCCAGTCCGAGGAGCGGCGCGACGGCAGGCTCGACGATGGCGTTCGCGATCACGCCGAGCACCGGAACCGAGCCGAACTGCAGCCAGAGGATCGGCGCGGTCGCGACGCTGCACGCTGTCGAGACCGCGAGCGCAACCGCCAGCTTGGGCGGCACGGGATACCCCTCGAGCACACGCAGGAGGGGCGGCACGCCGACGAAGATCGCGACCACTGCGGCGAACGACAGTTGGAATCCCGGATCGAAGACCGCGTACGGGTTGGCCGCGAGCAGGACGACCGCGGCAAGCCCGAGCACGTGCCAGGGGTCACGCTCGCGCGAGCCCAGCCAGGCGACCGAGACCGCAACGCCCGAGACCGCTGCGCGAATCACCGACGGCTGCGGGCCGACCGCGAGCACGTACGCACCGATGGCAACGAGCGCCCCGACGTGCCCGCAGGCCCGCGGCAGACCGAGAGACCAGACGAGCACGAGCACTCCGCCCGCGAGCAGGACGACGTTCTGTCCCGACACCGCCAACAGGTGGTAGAGCCCTGACCGCCGGAAGCTCGCCTTCAGACCGTCCGAGAGCCCTGCGTCGTCCCCGAGCACGACGCCTTCGACGACCGCGCGGCGTTCTCCCGCGAGACCGGGTGCGCAGGCACGGCGGAGCCACCGCCGGAGCGCGTCCGCGGCGCCTGCGAGCCCACCGCGAGCTCCGACGCGGTGCCACTCGTCGACGTCCAGCACGACGTGGACGCCCTGGCGCCTGAGCCAACGACGCTCGTCGAACCCGCCGCCCGAGGGTGTGCGCGGAAGCCGCACGACCGCCAGCAGGCTGATGATCGCGCCCTGCGGCGGCGCGCGACCAAGTGGGAGCTCGAGCTGCACCCGTTCGTCGACCTTGCGACCGTCGAAGCTGCGCGTTCGCGCAAGGC
>JACDGR010000099.1 GCA_013821525.1 Actinomycetota bacterium | reverse complement strand
GTGCACGAGGACGCGCGCGGCGGCCGAGCACTTCTGGCCGGCGAAGGCGAAGGCGCTGCGCATCAGGGCGGGGACCACGTCGTCCACGTCGGCGTCGGCGTCGACGATCACAATGTTCTTGCCGCCCATCTCGCACACGACGCGCTTGAGGTGGTGCTGCCCCGGCACCACCTCCGCGGCGCGGCGCAGGATGTCACGCCCCGCCCCGCCGGATCCGGTGAACGCGATCGTGTGCACGTGCGGGTGTGACACCAGTGCCTTCGCCGGCTCGTCGCCGCCGGGCAGCACGTGCAGCGCCCCGGCCGGCAACCCAGCGGCGCGGAACGCGTCATACAGCGCCAGCGCACAGGCCGGCGCCTGCTCGGCCGGCTTGAGCACCACGGTGTTGCCCGCCGCGAGCGCCGGGGCGACCTTCCACGCCGCGATGGTGAGCGGGAAGTTCCAGGGGACGATCAGCCCGACGACGCCGAGCGGCTCGCGGAACGTCAGATCCACACCGCCCGCGACGGGGATCGTCTCGCCGTGCTTCTTGTCGACGGCGCCTGCGTAGAAGTGGAAGACGTCGGCGACCATCCCGATCTCGCCGCGCGCCCCGGCGATCGGCTTGCCGACGTTCTGCGACTCGATCCGCGAGAGCTCTTCGCCGTGCTCCTCGACGAGCGCTGCGAGCCGGCGCAGCAACCGGCCGCGATCGCGGGGCGACACCGCGCGCCAACCGGGGCATGCCGTACGGGCGGCAGCCACCGCCGCATCGGTCTCCTCGACACCGGCAGACGGGAGCGTTGCGATGATCTCCTCGGTCGCCGGGTTGACGACGGTCACGGTCATACGTTCGATCTAATCACGGCGCGGGCGCGTTGCGCTGTACGCCGCTGCCTCGCGGACGAGCGCCTGGAAGAGCGCTGCATCGTCGCCCGCTTCCGGGTGCCACAGGACTCCGATCGCGAAGCGACGTGCGGGGTCTTCGAGCGCCTCCACCGTCCCGTCGGGGGCGCGTGCTGCCTCGCGTAGGCCCGCGCCGAGCTCCGCGAAGCCCTGGTGATGGTGCGACTTCACATCGTGCCGGTCGCCGAGCAGCGGAGCGAGGCGCGTGTCGGGCAGCACCTCGACCTCGTGCTCGGCGAAGACGCCAGGCGTCTGCTTGTGCACGTCGGATCGAACCCGGTCCGGCACGTGCTGTTCGAGCGTGCCTCCGAGCGCGACGTTCAGCACCTGCGAGCCTCGGCAGATCGCGAGCATCGGCATGTCTCGCTCGAGCGCTGTGCGCATCAGCGCGAGCTCGAAGTCGTCGCGCTCGCGCACGACCCCATTCGTCTCCGGATGCGGCGGCTGATCGTAGAGGGCGGGATCGAGGTCGGATCCTCCGGTGAACACGAGCCCGTCGATGACGTCGAGCGTCGCGGCGGTGTCCGCGCCCGGAGGGACGAGCAGTGGCGTCCCGCCGGCACTCGTGATTGCCCGGACGTAGTCGGCCGGCACGAGCGCCGCCTCGAGCTCCCACGCGCCCCACGCCGCCGGCGTGAGGTACGTCGTGATTCCGATCACAGGTTTACCCACGCTCGAACAGACGCTCGCGTTCCCAGTCCGTCACGACGCGGTCGAAGAGTTCCTGCTCGGTGCGCGCGTAGTTCAAGTAGTGGTCGACGACGTCGTCACCGAGGGCGGCGCGGGCCATCGTCCCGTTCTCGAGCGTACCGATCGCCTCTCGCAGCGTCGAGGGGAACCGCTCGGCGTCGGAGACGTAGGCGTTCCCCTCGAGCGCGGGCGGAAGCGTCAGACCGTTCTCGATGCCGTGCAGCCCTGCGGCGATCGTCGCGGCAAAGGCGAGATACGGGTTTGCGTCACCGCCCGGGATGCGGGTCTCGACGCGCATCCCGGCCCCGTGACCGACGATGCGAAACCCGCATGTGCGATTGTCCATGCCCCACGCGAGTGTCGTCGGCGCCCACGATCCGCTGGCGAAACGCTTGTACGAATTGATCGTCGGCGCGAAGAAGATCGCCAGCTCGCGCGCGCACGCGATCTGCCCCGCGAGGTACTGATTGAAGATCTCGCTCTGCCCGGTGAAGGCGCTCTCGCCGTCGCGCCACAGCGACGAGTGGATGTGGCAGGACGAGCCGATCCACGAGTGATCCGGCTTCGCCATGAAGGTGATCGAGCAGCCGTTCAAGTGGGCGATCTCCTTCGCCCCGTTCTTGTAGACGACATGGTTGTCGGCCATCGTCAGCGCGTCGGCGTACCGGAAGTTGATCTCGTGCTGGCCCGGCCACGCCTCGCCCTTGGACGTCTCGACGAGGATCCCGGCGCCGTGCATCCCGTTGCGGATCTGGCGCAGCAAGGGCTCGTCGTAGGACGAAGCGAGGATGTGGTAATCGAGAATGTACGGGACCGACGGTGTCAGGTCGCTGTAGCCCTTTCGGTGCGCCTCCTCGTATGACTCGCGGAGCAAGTAGAACTCGAGCTCCGAGCCGACCATCACCTCGAAGCCGTGCGTCCGTGCGCGCTCGACCTGCGCGTGCAGAACCTGCCGTGGCGAGGGCCGCACCGGTGAGCCGTCGGCCCACTGGACGTCGCAGAGCACGAGCGCCGTTGCCACGAGCCACGGCGTCCGCCGCAGTGTCGCGAGGTCCGGCTGCAGGTCGAAGTCGCCGTACCCACGCTCCCAGGAGGCGAGCGCGTAGCCCGGCGTCGGCTCCATCTCCATGTCGAGAGCGAGGAGGTAGTTGCAGCCCTCGGTCCCATGACCGCCGTCGACCTGCTCGAGGAAGAAGTCGCGGTGCAGGCGCTTGCCGAGGAGGCGTCCCTGCATGTCGGTGAACGCCATGATCACCGTGTCGATCGACTCGTCAGCGCGCAGCTCTTCCAGCGTCAGCACATCGCCTCCTTAAGTGAAGGGAGCCGGCACGCGCCGGCTCCCTCCGATCCAGTCTCGTTGTCGATCCTATGCGCCCGAAGGTGCGGGACCCCTGACGCCGTGCTCGAGCTGCGCCTCGCGCTGAGCGAGCTCTTCCGGGGATCCCTGCACGATCGGCCCGGTGAACCAGTGACGGGCCGAGAGCATCCACCAGCCGCCGACGAGCAGCAACGTCCCGCCGACCGCGACGATCGCGTAGTTGAAGCCGACCCACGTGAACTCACTCCGCCACGGAACGCCGGCGGGTGAGGTCGGGAGAATGAACAGAACGCTGATGAACACGACCCACAGGCATGCGATGGTTCCGATCCAGCGATAGTGCTTGCCGAGGTTCCACTCGCCCGGTTCCCAGGCATCGCCCATGCGAAGGCGGAGGAAGATCGGGATCGCGTAGGCGATGTACAGCCCGATCGTCGCGATCGAGGTGACCGCCACATACGCGACGACGCCGTTCGAGCCGAAGTACGCCGGGAACGCGCAGAGGAACGCGAGCACAGCGATCGCGATCGCCGCCATGTACGGCACTCGCTCACCGTTGAGGCGCCGCCATAGCTGATGCCCCGGGACGGCGCGGTCGCGCGAGAAGGCGTACATCATCCGCGACGCCGACGTGATCGACGACATGCCGCAGTAGAACTGCGCGCCGACGCAGATGAAGAGCACGAACTTCGCGGCACCTGATCCGAGCGAGTCGAGGAACACCTGCTTGACCGCGAAGCCGCCTGCTGCCGTCGTCTTCGCCTGGTCCTTGATCGCGAAGGTCACTCCCAGCGCGAGGATGTAGCCGAAGACGGCGGAGACGACGATCGACCCGATCACGCCACGGGCCGCAGAGCGTGACGCGTTCTGGGTCTCCTCGCTCATGTGGGCCGACGCGTCGTAGCCCGTGAACGTGTACTGCGCCTGCAACAGGCCGAGCAGCAGGACGAACCACAGCCAGCCCTGCCCGAAGCCGCTGTTGTTGATCGTGTGGCCGAACACGTAGCCGAACGACTGGTGATGCGCCGGCTTGAAGAGTAGGAACGCCACGACGACGAGGACACCGCCGACGTGCCACCAGACGGAGACGTCGTTCAGGAACGCAACCAGCTTGACGCTCAGGATGTTCATCACCGCGTGCAGCGCGAGGATCACGGCGTAGACGGCCACGATCTCGTGCTGGGTTCCGTGGAACGACCCGGACCACAGGAGCTGCAGCAGCGCGTCGGTGAAGATCGCGGCGCCGTAGTCGATCCCGGCGGTGATCGCGATCTGCCCGATCAGGTTGAACCAACCGGTGAACCAGCCCCACGCAGGGCCGCCCAGCTTCGAAGCCCAGTAGTAGAGGCCGCCGGCGGTCGGGTACTTCGATGCGATCTCGGCCATGCCGAGACCGACGATGATCACGAAGACGGAGACGATCGGCCAGCCGTAGGCCTCAATCACAGGCCCGCCGTAGTTCAGGCCGGTGCCGTAGAGCGTGAGCGTCCCGGACAGGATCGAGATGATCGTGAACGAGATCGCGAAGTTCGAGAACCCGCCCATGCTGCGGCGCAGTTCCTGGGCGTAGCCCAGGGCGTGCAGCATCCGCGTGTCCTTGTCGTCGTGCGCGTGGCCTTCCACCTGACCTCCTCGAGCATCGTTTGTATCGGATGGCGCGAGGATTCTCTGCCATCAGGTAGGCGGTGCACAAGGGGGGAGCCTCGGCTCGACCCGGTTATAGTCGGGCGAGAGACCATTCCACGAGCTCGAGGGGGAGCGCGGTGCCCACGTTCAAGATTCCGTACGAGTCGCTCGACCCGCTGACGATCGGTTCGGCCGAGGACGATTCGAAGGTCTACCGCGACGAGCTCGAGCTGGAGATCGACGACGCAAACCTCCTCGCGGCGATCTACCCGGACGAGCCGGAGCACCTGCCTGACGCGACCGCCGCTGCCGCAGCGGCGCTCGAAGCCCCCGTCGACGGTCCCCGCTTCTCGGAGCTGATCGCGGGCGGTAAGTCCGTCGCGATCGTGATCGACAACCAGTTCCGTCCGACGCCCCAGACGAAGCTGCTCCCTGCGATCTTCGACGCTCTCGAGGCCGCCGGGACGACGGACGCCGTCGTGATCTGTGCCAACGGCAAGGTCTTTCCGATGTCGGAATCCGACATCGAGCAGAAGCTCGGCCGCGACAACCTCGACCGCATGGAGCGGCTGGGCATCCCGTTCCTCCAGAACGATCCGCGAAACGCCGAGGCGTACGACTACGTCGGCGTCTCCTCCCGCGGCACCCCGGTATGGGTGCACAAGGAGGTGATGCGGCGCGACGTCAAGATCACGATCGGACAGGCGCAATCGAATCACTGGGGTGCCGGTGGCGGCGGCAAGCTGATCATGCCCGGCGTCTCCGCCGACGAGACGATCGAGTCGAACCACTGCAACCTCGTCCCCTCGCCGGCCACGCACTACGGCGCCTACTCCGGCCCGATGCGCTCCGACATCGACGAGATTGCAAGCATGGCCGGGTTGGATGCGACGATGAACGTCGTCCTCGACACGCGGGGCCGGGTCATCTTCATCAACTTCGGCGCGCATCCGGTCAGCCACCGTCAGGCGATCGAGCATTTCAACTCGATCTACGCGTACGAGAGCCCTGTGCCGGAGAAAGGGCAAGCCGATATCGCGATCTGCGGCGTGTTCGCGCCGACCGACCACCTCTTCTTCCACACCGGCTGGGGCTGCATGTCGGCCGACTTCGTTCTCAAAGACGGTGGTTCGATCATCTACTGCTCCCCGTCGCCCGGCGTTCACACCGAGGTTGGCGACTTTCCCGGTCTCGCGCTGATGGATCTGATGAAGCCGTACATGCCGGCGACACCCGAGAACTACCAGCGCGTCCTGAAGGACATCCACGCACGCCAGATCCAGATGTGGGCCGGCTGCATCTGGGTGCCGATCTACGAGGTGATGACCCGCAAGCACCTGACGATGGTCACGCTCGAGGAGAACCTCGAGCTGGCCGCCGATATCGGCATGGACGCAACCACCTCCCTCGATGAGGCGTACGCCGCCGCGCTCGCTCGGCACGGCGCCGACGCGAAGGTGATCGTCCTGCCGTTTGCGCGGTACCAGCTTCCGGAAAACGCGATCCGGATGACGCCGCACTCGATGCACACCCCCGTAGGTGCCCACGTCTGAGGACATCCGCGGGGCGACGACGATCGTCGAGCTGCTGAAGCTCTTCCCGGATGGCCGTGCCGCACAGCTGATGTCGCGGCTCGCCTGGCCGTGCGCGCACTGCGGCGGCGCGTTCCGGGAGCCGCTCACGCTCGCCGCCAAACGCCACGCGAACGACCCGCGCGCCGTCCTGGTCGCCTTCCGGGCTCTCGCTGATGGGACTCTCACCGACGAGCTTGTCGAGGAAGCGCGACGCAAGGTCGCCGCATGACCACGACCGGCCGCTCCTTCGTCGGCGAGAGCGTCTTGCGCGTCGAGGACGAGGCGCTCCTGCGGGGCCAGGGACGGTTCATGGACGACATCGATCCGGTACCGCACGCCCGGCACGCCGCGATCGTTCGCTCGCCCTACGCGCACGCGCGCATCGGCGAGATCGACGCCTCAGCCGCGCTCGAGCTCCCCGGAGTTCTAGGGATCCTGACCGGGGAGGACGTCCTCGCCCTCTCGAAGCCGTTCCCCGCCGGCGTCGAGACGTCCGTGCCGTACTACGCGCTCGCGAACGGCGTCGCCCGGTATGCGGGCGAGCCCGTCGCCGTCGTTGTCGCAGACTCGCGCTACATCGCCGAGGACGCCGCCGAGCTCGTCATGGTCGACTACGACCCACTCGACCCCGAGGAGATTGTCGTACACGAGCGTTCGCTCGCCTATGGCGCCGTCGACGAGGCGTTCGAGTCGGCCGACCTCATCGTGCGGGGCAGCTATGAGTTTCCCCGCTGGACAGGGTCGCCCGTCGAGTGCTTCGGCGTGATCGCCGATTGGCGCGGCGACGGGCTGACCGCCTGGGCGAACTTTCAAGGACCGTTCACGCTGCACTCCGTCGCAGCCGCAGCGCTCGGTCTCCGCGGCTCGAAGCTCCGCTTGATCACACCTCCCGACTCGGGTGGATCGTTCGGCATCAAGTCCTCGGTCTTCGTCTACGTGGTCCTGATGGGACTTGCATCGCGCAAGCTCGGCATTCCGGTTCGCTGGACGGAGGACCGGCTCGAGCACCTCTCGGCCAGCGCGCACGCGACCGGAAGACGCACCGAGGTCGAAGCCGCGTTCGCGTCGGACGGCGAGCTGCTCGGCCTGCGCTACGACATGGTCGAGGACGTCGGCGCGTACATCCGCGCCCCCGAGCCTGCGACGCTCTACCGGATGCATGGCTCGCTGGCCGGTGCCTACAAGGTGCGCAACATCGGCTGGGACGCGCGCGTCACGCTCACCAACCGTTGCCCGAGCGGGCTCAACCGCGGGTTCGGCGGGCCACAGCTCTACTACGCGCTCGAGCGCACCATCGATCGCGCCGCGAAGCAGCTCGGAATCGACGCTGCCGAGCTACGCCGTCGCAACCTCGTCACCGAGTTCCCGTACGAAGCACCGAGCGGTGGGCTGTACGAGTCCGGCGACTTCGCCGGAGGGCTCGCCGAGGCGCTCGAGCTCGTCGGTTACGACGAGCGCCGCGCGGAACAGGCGGCCGGCCGCAAGATCGGCATCGGCATCGCGTGCATCGTCGAGCCCTCCGTCTCGAACATGGGGTACATCATGCTCGCGCAGACAGCAGAGGAGCGCGCCGCTGGGCTCCCGAAGTCCGGCAACGTCGAGGGCTGCACAATCGTCATCTCGCCGCTCGGCGGCATCACCGTCCAGCTCGCGACGACGCCGCAGGGCCAGGGACATCGCACGGTCGCCGCCCAGATCGTCGCCGACAAGCTCGGGGTCAATCCGGACGACGTGGAGGTGCTGAGCGCGATGGACACCTCGACGAGCGCGTGGTCGATCGCCTCCGGCGCCTACTCGTCGCGCTTCAGCGGCGCGGGTGCCGGCGCGGTCGCAGCCGCCGCTGACAAGCTTGCCGTGAAGATCGCCGCCATCCGCGAGCACGTCGGCGAAGAGATCTCTTTGCGGCGTGTAGCCGGGATGTGTCACTGGAGCCCCGAGTCCCTGCCCGAGGGGATGGAGCCCGGGCTCGCCGCGATCGCGTTCTTCGGCACACCCAATCTGCAGCCGCCCGACGATGATGACCGCATCTCTTCGTCGGCTTCGCACGGCTTCATCGCGGACGTCGCCGTCGTCGAAGTCGACACCGAAACGGGTGGGGTGCACGTTCTCGACTACGTCACCGTTCACGACGCGGGTTGCCTACTCAACCCGCTGATCGTGGAGGGCCAGGTGCGCGGCGGCTTCGCGCACGGGGCCGCCGCAGCGCTCTTCGAGCGGATCATCTACGACGAGGACGGGGCGCTGCTCACCGGCACCTTCCTCGACTATCTCTGTCCGACAGCGCCCGACCTGCCGGACCCGCGCATCGCCCATCGCGAGTCGCCTGCCCCCGACCTGCCGCTCGGCGCGAAGGGCCTGGGCGAGGGGAACACCATGTCGGCCCCGGCTGCGATCGCGAACGCCGTTGCCGACGCCGTCGGCCTCGATGAGCTCGACGTGCCGCTCACCTCGCCGCGGGTGTGGGAGGCGTTGCAGCGGTGAAGCCGCCGCCGTTTCGCTACGAGCGTCCCGAGACTCTCGACGAAGCAGTCGCCCTCTTCGCCGAGCACGGCGACGAGGCAAAGATCCTCGCGGGCGGCCAGTCGCTGATCCCGCTCCTCAACTTCCGGCTGCTGCGCCCCTCGGTGCTTGTGGACGTGAACCGGATCGAGAGTCTCGCCCTGCGCGACGGCGACACCGTGGGGGCGACCGTCCGCCAGCGCGCGTTCGTCGGCCATCCGCTCGTCGACCTCGCGCTTCCCTACGTGGGTCACTACGTGACGCGAAATCGCGGCACCGTCGGCGGCTCGGTTGCGCACGCCGATGCGAGTGCTGAGCTCCCGCTCTGCCTGGTGGCGCTCGGCGGCACGATCGAGACCTCGCATGGGCGACGCATCGCCGTTGAGGACTTCTTCGTCGCGCACTTCACGACGACCCTCCAGCCCGACGAGCTACTCGTCTCGACGACGTGGCCCCAGGCGGAATCGGTCGGTTTCTCGGAGCATGCGCTGCGCCACGGCGACTTCGCGCTCGCCGCGTGCGCATGTGCCGTGACGGTCGAGAACGGTGCCTTCGCGAGCGCACGCGTCGCCGTCGGTGCGGTCGTCGACCGGCCGTCGCTCCTCGACCTGGAGATCGTCGGGGCGCCGGCCACCGCTGAGACCGCACGGGAAGCTGGTGCGCGCGCGGCGACGCTCGTCGACCCGCCCGGCAACCTGCACGCCTCCAGTGCCTATCTGCGTCACCTCACATCAGTGGTCGTAACGCGCGCACTGGAGGCGTCCCTGTGATCGAGCTACGCGTCAACGGTGCCGTTCGTCGAGCCGAGGCAGAGCCGCGGATGCTGCTCTCCGATTTTCTGCGCCACGAGCTCGGCCTGACGGGCACGCATGTCGGTTGCGAGCACGGGGTCTGCGGCGCCTGCACCGTCGAGCTCGACGGTGTCGCTGTTCGCTCGTGCCTAACCCTCGCGGTGCAGGCCGAAGGGTGCGACGTGCGCACCGTCGAGGGGCTCGAGTGGGGGCGGCTGCAGGAGGCGTTTCGCCGCCACCACGCCCTGCAGTGCGGCTTTTGCACGCCGGGCATCTTGATGGCAGCGACCGACCTCCTCGCGCAAGGCCCCGTCGACCGCGAGCAGGT
>JACDGR010000002.1:27154-42597 GCA_013821525.1 Actinomycetota bacterium | reverse complement strand
CGTTTAAAGCGGGCCAAAACCTCTGAAAAACTGGCGTTGACATGCTTATGACAATGGAAGTTGTAAAAAAGTCAAAAGCAACCAAGTCCGAGCCGGTCATCTACAAGTCGGAGGGGCAGCGCTTGCTGTGCGAGCAGCCCGGGACACTCGCCGGCATTGCTGAGCGTCTCGGCTGCACGAAGCAAGCGGTGTCGCTCTGGCGTCTCGGCGAACAGTCGCCGGCGACGAAGCAGCGCGAGCGTTTGAAGGCGTGCTTCGGCATCGAGCCGATTGCGTGGGAGCGCTTGCCCGCCGGAGCGATGCCGCCGCAATCGACCGACGCCGACCCGGACGATGTGCCTGACGACGACGAAGAATCCGACGACGACGAGCCGAGCCTAGAAGAAGACTACAAACGGCAGCTGCGCGCGCTTCGGAAGGCGATCGACACACCGGGCATCCTTGCCCGCGAGCGTCTCGCCCTGAACGACGCATTCGGCAAAGCGCTCGAGCGTCGGCGGCGGTACGAGCTGCAGATCGAGCTCCAAGAGGACCGAATCGTGCGCGGGCATCCGGCGTGGCGCCGCCTGAAGCGACTGATCATGGACGCGCTCGCGACGCATCCCGCGGCCGCGCGCGACGTCGGCCGTGCCCTGCAAATGGCGATGGGCGATGGTGAGGAGGAATGATCATATGTTGACCGGCGTCGGAGACACAGTCAGACACCGCGCGGCAGCACACAGGCTCGAAAACCAAAGGCAGCCACGCCGCGTTGGTGCGGGCGCCTGATGGTCACTAGCTCGCTCGCCACGGAGACAGGCAAGCGCGGTCGCGGCGGTCGACCGCGCAAAGGCGAGCCGTCGCCGAACGAGCGTCAATACATGCTGGTGGACTTGTCGCGCGACTTGCTGCCGGCCATCGCTGCAGCGGCGGGCATCCAATGGCCGAACGCGCTCTATGCGACAAACCCCGTCGGATTCGCGCGCGACATTCTCGGCGTCAACCCATGGTCAAAGCAGGTCGAGATCCTCGAAGCCGTCGCCAACGGCCCGCACGATCGCGTGGCAGTCCGGTCCGGCCACAAAGTGGGAAAGTCGCACTCGGCGGCGATCCTCGCGCTGTGGTTCTACTGCAGCTTCGACGCTGCCCGCGTGGTGATGACGTCAACGACAGCTCGACAGGTCGACGAGATCCTGTGGCGAGAGATCCGCATGATGCACGCGCGCTCGGGCAAGTGCTGGGATTGCAAGTGCGAGGAGAAAGAAGCGGCCGTGCGCGGCGAGCGACTGCGCATCGCGACGCCCTGCCCTCATTCGGCGCTGATTGGCGGCGAGATGGCCGAGACCGCGCGCAGCGGCTTTCGCTCGGACGACAGCACCTTTCGCGAGGTCGTCGGCTTCACTGCACGACAAGCCGAGGCGGTCGCCGGCATCAGCGGCGCGAACCTGCTCTACATCTGTGACGAGGCCTCGGGCATTCCCGAGCTTGTTTACGAGGCCATCGAAGGCAACCGCTTTGGCAGAGCGCGCATCGTCATGTTCAGCAATCCGACGCAGAACGAGGGCAGCTTCTACGATGCCTTCAACTCGAAGGAGCGCTTTTTTACCTGCATCACCGTCCCGTCTACGTCGACGCCGAACTACATCGCCAATCGCACGATCATTCCCGGCCTCGCCGAGCGCACCGAGATCGATCAGAAGGCCGAGGAGTGGGGCGTCAAAAGCGCGCTCTACAAGATCCGCGTCAAGGGTGAGCACGCAGAGCATGAGGCGGGCCGCATCTTCTCGGTGCATCTGATCGGCGAGGCGGAAAAGCGATGGGCCGAGACCGCGAGCGATGGCCGGCTCTACATCGGCGTCGACCCGGCAGGCGAGGCGGGCAGCGGTGACGAAGTCGCCTTTGCAGCACGCCGCGGGCTGAAGTGCCTGAAGTTTCAGGTGCACGCGGGACTCACCGACGTCGGCCACCTGGCCGCGACGCTGGCCATGATTACGGCTCTAAAGCTGCCGCGCGAAACGCCCGTCGTGTGCGTCGACTCCGAAGGGCCCGTGGGCAGTAAGGTCTACATCGCACTCAAAAACTACGCTGAAAATAACCCCGGCGTGCTCGAGCTCGTGCGCGTGCGCGCATCAGACAAGTCATTGCGGCAGCCCGAGGTCTATCACTTGATGCGCGACGCTTTGACCGCTGCACTCGCGGCATGGTTCGAGGCCGGGGGCGCTATCCCCGAGGATGCCAAGCTCGAAAAAGAGCTGCACGCCATGCAGTGGGAACAGCGCGCGGACGGCAAGCTTCGCGTCACGGCGAAGCTGCAACTCAAAAAGATTTTGGGACGCTCACCGGATCGATACGACGCGCTCGCGTTGTCGTGCTGGGAACCGCTCTCGCTGCGCGAACAGACTAGCGAAGGGCACGAGCAAGAGGCGCCATCGACGGGCAGATCCGACTATTACTCCGAAGGCGCGCTTGACCCATATGCCGGCGCGGAACTCTGGGAACGCAAATGAGAGAGATGCTCATGACACTGATTCAGGGGTTGCAGTATGTGACGCTCGGCGTCGCGGTGTTCGCGGTGTTCTTCGCTTTCTGGATCGTCGTCGACCATCGCAAGCGGATCAAACGAGCGCAGCGGCCGCCGCTGCAAATTCTCTTCGACGACGACGAGCCGTGACAGCTGGCCGGCGCATGCTCCTCTACGTTCTGAGCGTGATCCCCACGCGCGAAGTGGCGCTGCGTGCGCACGTGACGGTCGGTTGCGTCAACCATTGGCGCGGTGGGTTTCGCAGGCCCTGCCCGCGCTCGCGCCGCGCACTCGAAACGCACCTGCAGATTCCGGCCGAGCTTTGGGATCGGACTCTTGTCAACGGTCAATTCGTGACCCGTCGCCGATAACTACGCCGGCCAAATGCAGCGCGTGCGATTTCTTTTGCCGTGGGGCTGCAACAAAACTTGAGAGCCGCAGCGGTCGCGCTGTTAGGGATCTCTGCTTACGAGAAACCGGCTGCGCCCGGTTCCGGCAGCCCGTCGACGCAGGCCGTCGATCAGATGCGGCGTTCGCAAGGCGGCCAGATCCAGCCGCTGCCGAACACGAAGCCGCGCTGGTACATGAGCGAGCTCGAGTCTGCAGAGTTCGCTGCAGACCGCGGCGACATGCGACCGGCCGCCGACTTGATGCGCGCGTGCCGCAAAGACGGTCAGATCGCTGGCGTCTTGTCGACGCGCACAGGCGGCCTCGTGCGGTTGCCTAAGACGTTTCGCGGCGATCCGCGCATCGTCGCAGCGCTGGAGCAAGGGCACGGCGCCGTTCGGTCCGTGTTTGATGAAATGTTCCCGGCCACCGAGCTCGCCCTGCTCGCTGCCGATGGCGTGCTGCTCGGCGTCGGCGTGGCCGAGCTCGTGCCCGTCGAAGGCCGCGACTATCCCGTGCTCGTCCGGCTCGATCCGTCGTTCTTGATCTACCGATGGAATGAAAACCGTTGGTATTTCAATTCGATTGCCGGGCCCATCGCGATCACGCCGGGCGATGGCCGTTGGGTTCTGCACGCGCCGGGCGGCCGCATGGCGCCGTGGTCGCATGGCTTGTGGCGCGCCATCGGCCGCGCGTACATCCGCAAGGAACACGCGGCGCTGCACAAAGACTCGTGGGAGGCAAAGCTAGCCAATCCCGCGCGCGTCGCGGTTGCCCCGCAAGGCAGCACCGAATCGCAGAAGGACACGTGGTTTCGCGCCGTCATGGCGTGGGGCATCAACACCGTGTTCGGCATGACGCCCGGTTACGACGTCAAGCTTTTGGAGTCAAACGGCCGCGGATACGAGAGTTTCTGCAAGACGATCTCCGACATGAACACGGAGATCGCGATCGCCATCGCCGGTCAGACCGTGACCACGGACGGCGGCGCGGGTTTTCAAAACTCCGACATTCACAAAAGCATCCGCGCCGACCTGATCAAAGAAACCGCCGACGGACTCGCGTACACGATCAATACGCAGGGCATCCCGCAGTTTGTCGTGCTGCGCTGGGGCGAGGCGGCGCTCGAGGTTAGCGCCGTCGTCGAGTGGGATGTCACGCCGGCGAAAGACCGGAGTGCGGAAGCGCAAGGTCTGCTCACGATCGCGCAGGCGATACAGCAGCTCGCGGTAGCTCTCGGCGCAAGCGGCCGGCAGCTCGATATCGCAGCCGTCGCCAGCCGCTTCGGAATCCCGATCCTGAACGACCGCAACGGCGACGGCGACCCGGAAGATGCCGACGCGCCGACGGATGACGCGCTCGACGTCACGGACTTGACGGGCGATGCGACCGAAAAGCCGGCGCCAATGCGTGAGGCCGCATGAGTGCGGTCATGCATCGCTACGAGCGGCAGGGGCTGCTCGCGCTCAATCCGCAAGCGCTCGGGCAAATGTTTCCCGAGACAGCCGGCGCAACTATGCAGACGGCGGGCAGCGTGGCCGTCGTTCCCATTCGCGGCCCGCTCGAGCAGAACCGCGGGCGCTTCAGCGACTCCTACGAAAGCATCCTCGAGCGCGTGAGCGCGGCGTGCGCGTCGACGTGCTCGACGGTGATCCTGCAGCTCAACAGCCCGGGCGGCGACGTCTACGGCCTGTTCGATACTGCCCGAGCGATTCGCGCTCGATGCGACGCCGCCGGTAAGACTCTGCTCGCGTACGTCGAAGGCGAAGCGTGCTCGGCCGGCTACGCGCTCGCTTGCGCTGCCTCAGAGATCATCGTCGCTGACACATCGTTTGTCGGCTCGATCGGCGTGCTCGAAACGCGCGTCGACCTGACTACTGCCGACGCACAGACCGGCGTGCGCTTCGCCATTACCACAAGCGGCGCGCGCAAAGCCGATATGCACATGCACGTGACCCTGAGCGACGGCGAGCGCGCCGCCGCGCAGGCTCGTGTCGACTCGCTCGCGGCTGTTTTCTTCGACTTCGTGGCGGCCAACCGCCCGCTCGAGGCCACGGCCGTCCAAGCGCTGCAGGCCGCTCTGTTCCACGGGCCGGCCGCCGTTGCCGCCGGGCTCGCTGATCGTGTCGCGTCATTCGACGCTGTGCTCGCTCTTGTGGCGAGCGGAGGAACCGCAATGCCACCCGAAGACAAAGAAGAAAAGCCAACGGCGGGAGGGCTCGACGACGCGAAGGCGGCGCTCGAGAAACTCGCCGAAGGCGACGGACCGGATGCCGACAAGGCGAGGGCCGCGCTCAAGATCCTCAACGCTGCCGACGACGACGAGAGCGAAGGCGACGAAGCCAGCTCTAGCGACAGCGACGAGAGCGACGACAAAGAGCCCAAGGCGAAGCCGTCCGCGAGCGCGAGCTCGTCCGATCTGAAGCTCGCGCAAGAGGTGCAAAAGCTCTCGCGCAAGGTCGCGAAGTATGAGGCCGAACGCGAGCAGACGCAGCGCGCTGCGATCTTCGCGTCGCGTCCCGACCTCTCGCCCGAGCTCGTCAAGACCATCGAGTCTGAGCCGCTCGAGAAGATCAAAGCGATCATCGCCTCGATCCCCGTGGCCACGGGCAAGAAGCTTGCGGCCTCGAGCTTCGCGCAGGGCCATCGCGGCACGTCGCAGAGCAGCGACGGCCAGCCGACGCCGCAGACCGACGACGACGACGACACGGAACACAACCCGCTTAGCACGTCGCGCATGGATACCGCCTTCGGTCTCCCGAGCCATCGCTCCGCGATCTCGCGCAACGGCAATCGCAAAAACTTCGGCGTCATGGACCGAGAAGACGCACGCGCAGCGCAGGCTGCCGCGAGCGGTAAGGGGGCTGCGAAGTGACTGCACTCGTCAAGTCGCGTTTGTCTTCGAACGAGCGCTGGACCTATCGCCAGTTCCCGCTCGCAGTCGGCTACAAAGCCTTCAAGAACGGCGTCGCCGTCGTCGACCTGGCGACCGGCCTGTTTCGACCGGGCGCGGCCGCCAAGGGCCTTTTCGTCGCCGGCAAGTTCGAGGAGGACATCGACGCTACGAGCGTCTCCAAACTCGTAAACATCAACTTCTCGATCGAGAAAGAGATCGAGTGGTGGCCGAACGACACCGTCGCGCCCGTCACGCTCGCGATGCGCGGCCAGCTCTGCTTTCTGCTCGACGATCAGACCGTCACGTCTTCGACTGCAGGCGCATCCGTCGCCGGCCGCGTGTGGGACGTCGATGCCGCCAAAGGCGTCGCGGTTGAGCGCGTCGCGCAGATCGCGACCACGTCGCAAGGCGTCGCGTACGGCGTTGCGATTGCACCGGCATACGTCTCGACTGACTCCGTGATCCCGGCATCGGTGCAATCGGGCTCGGTGATCGACGTTCCCACCACGTCCGCTCCGTCGACGATCACTCTGCCCGCGGCCCCGGCCGACGGCACTGAGTTGCTCTTCATCGCGGACGGCGTGAAAAACGGTCACACCGTCCAATATCGCGACGTCACGGGCACGGTGCTTCTCACCACCGCGCTCACCGCGAGCAAACGTCATCAGTGCCAATGCGTGGCGCTGAACGGCAAATGGTCCGCCAACGCTTACGTGAGCCCGTAAGGGTTAGGGGAGTCGTTCAGTCATGGGAGCACTCACACCAACGATCCTTATGGATCTCGAATCGCGCATGGAAGTTCTCACCGAGAACGAATACACGCGACTGACATCAAATTTGTGGTGGCAGATCATCACGCGCACGCGCACCACGACGTCACGACGTGACGTGCTGACCTGGCTGCTCACGACGGCCAGCATCAAGAGCGAGGGCAAGGGCGGCAACATCGCCTTTGACGATCTCGTTGCGATCTACACCGAGCTCGAGGTGCTCGCGGCCGGCGCTGGTCTACGTCTTCGTCGCTTTCAGCTCGAGGACACGGACGGCAACGGCATCGACCTCGCGGCCGAGTGGTCAGCGCAGATCGGCGCCTTCATGGCGTATTGGCCGCAACAGCAAGTGGCGAACTTTCTCATGACGGCACAGAACACCGGTGTTTTCACCGGCTACGATCAGCTGCCGTTTTTCGCGAATAACCACCCGGTCAACCCGTATGACACGGGCCGCGGCGTGTTCGCGAATCTCATGACGGGCGCGGCTAACAGCGCATTTGCCGGCTATCCCGGTGCGCTGCCGATCGACGACACCGTCACGGCCGACGTTGCACTCAGCAACCTGTCCAGGCTGTACAGCTACATCGCTTCGATCAAGATGCCCAACGGCGTGACGCCGCGGTTCTTGCGACCGAAGGCGATCATCTGCAGTCCGCGCGTTTTCCCGCGCGTCACGCAGATCATGGGTGCGAAGTTTTTGGCTCAGGCCGCGGGCAGCTCTGCCGCTTCGGCCGACGTCGAAGGCTTCGTCAAGTCGATGGGCTATTCGATGCCAGTGCAAGCGGACGAGCTCGCCGGCTTCGAAAACGACACGACGTATTTCGTCGCGTGCGAGACCATCGGCACGAGCAGACTCGGCGCAGTGCTCTACACCCAGCGCGAGCCGTTCCACATCAACTACTACGGGCCCCAGCAGCAAGCCGATCTCGATCGTCGCGATGAGCTCGAGTGGCATTGCAAGGGCAGAAACGCGGTGAGCCCGGGGCACCCGTATCTGCTCTTCAAGGTCAAGGGCAGCTAGGGCGTGGTGCATCTCCTGCAGTTCTTCTCTTTCGAGCACTTGCCCGCTCATTTGCAGGAGATCAGCAAGCCTTACTGCGAGCTCGCAAAGCTCATGGTCGCGACGCTTCCGGAAAAACCGGAGCGCACCTCCGCGATTAGAAAACTGCTCGAGTCGAAGGACTGCGCTGTTCGGGCGCGAACCTGGAAGGACTAAGCCGCATGTCGTATCTGTCCCTAGCCGAGTTTCGAGATCGGTCGATCATGCCAAACGCGCATATCGACGCGCTCGAGAGTCAGCAGCCGGGATGGATCGGCACGCAGCTCGAGCAGACTTCGCGGTGGTTAGATATGCGGCTCTCGAAGCGGTATAACGTGCCGTTTCGTGGGCCGCCGTATCCCGAGGCCGTGCGCCGATGGCTCACGCGCATCGTCACGCAGGATTGCTACCTCCACCGCGGCATCCGGCCGAGCGACGAGCAGCAAGCTGTGGTCACACAGCAAGCGAACGACGCGACCACCGAGGTGAAGGAAGCGGCAGACGCTCAGATCGGACTAATCGATCTGCAGCTCTCCGACACTCAGAACGGCTCCGCCGTCGTGTATGGCGGGCCGCGCGTGTACTCCGAAGCGTCGCCGTACGTGGCGGGGGACATGCAGCGCGAGACGGGCCGGAACGAGGATCAGTATCGCCGGGGGGGGAGCTGACCTCATGGATGGCTCGGCTCAACTGCAAGAGATGATCGACCGCATTCGACGGCTCGGGTATCTGGCGGAAACGGCAGCTCCTGACGTCGCGGACGCGGTTCGCGCATCCCTGCAGAAGTCGATCGCGTCCGGTACCGATCCGGATGGCAAGGCGTGGGCACCGCGCAAGGGTGGTGGTACGGCGCTGCAGTATGCCGCGAAGGCGGTCGCCGTGGCTCCGATCGGGACACGCGTGTTCGTGCGACTCAGTGGCGTGGAAGCTCGTCACCATCTCGGCCTCGCTCGCGGCGGCGTGGTTCGGCGGATCATCCCTGTCGACCGCATTCCCCGGGCCATGGCCGAAGACTGCATTAAGGCGATCGCCGATCACTTTCACTTCGTCATGGCGGGGGGCGTCTAGTGGCGATCATCCTGTCCGTGCCGACGCTGTTCGACAACGTCGTGCAGCGCTTCAGTACCGAGCTCACCGACTGCCCGAACTATTTCGGCTGGCAAGAGTCTGCCAAACAGTCGGGCGGCACGCGCCGCATTGTGTGGATACCGGGCGATCCGCGCGGAAAGCTCGGCGACATGCTTCCGCCGCGCTCGCCGGGCGGCAATCCGCGACCCTTACTTAACATGCTCGAGCTCGTGACGTGCGAGATCGAGGCCAGCGACACGACCACTCTGCACGACGAGCGAGCGCAGTATCAGGCCGCCCGCGAGCTGTTTTGCGCGTGGATGCGCGCCGTGCACCTCGCGGCGTTCGGCACGTACACGCTTCTCGGCGTCGAGTGGATGGTCGAAAAGAATCAGTTTCGATATGGCGCGGGGATTCGCGCGGTGATCGGCGTGCAGGCCGTGATCCCGGATCTGACCTTTGCCTTCGTGGCGCCCGCTCAAATGTCGAGCGGCATCACCGTGGATCTAACGGACGTCACAGAAACGATCGTGGTTACACCCGCCTAACAGCGAGGGGAGCGTATGAGTCAACCTAGTGTGAACATGACGGAGCTTGACGGCGCGTTAGGCGTCTTGCCGGCAAGCTCGGGCAAGATCTACTGCGTCGTCGGCGCGAGCTCGTCGGGGCCCTTCAACCTTCCATCGACCTTCGGCCGACCGAAGGACGTGATCAGTAACTTCGGAGGGGGGCCGCTCGTCGAAGCTGCGTGTCACGAGCTCGAGCTCTACGGCAAGCCGGTCTGCGTCACGCGCACAGCGCAGACGGTCGCGGGCACGCCCGGCACCATCGACGTGACCGGCGTGCTCGGCACGAGCGTGGCCACGCTGACCGGCGTGCCAATCGACGATTACGAAGCGCAGGTCAAGGTGCTCACAGGCGGCACGATCGGCACGGCCGGCATCATCCTGCAGTGGTCGCTCGACGGCGGCCGCACGCTCTCGCCGCCGACGGCGCTCGGCACGGCTACGAGCTTCGCCGTGCCCGGTGCGGGCTCGCTGGCGTTCGCCTTCGCGGCCGGGACGCTCATTGCCGGCGACGTTGCAAAGACGCGCACCACGGCGCCCCAGTGGAACGCGACGGACCTCGGGCTCGCGCTCGACGCGCTCGGAAATAGCGCGGTCAGCTGGGAGCTCGTCTACCCGGTCGGCCCCATCGACGGGGCGGCCTTCGACCTGATCGAGACCAAGATCGCGTCCCTACGCGCTCGCGGAAAGTTTCGCGCATGGATCGGTAATACGCGCGTGCCGCTCGTCGCGGAAAGCGAGGCCACGTACGCGGCCGCATTGGTCACCATCTTCGGCAGCCGCGCGACGGTGAGCGGCTCGCTATGCGCGGGTGCTGCAAAGATCACCTCGAGCGTGAGCGGTCGAAAATACAAGCGTCCAATCGCCTTCTCTGTCGCGGCCGTCACGGCGTTGGTGAGCGCGGAGATCAACATCGCCGACGTCAACCGCGGCCCGCTGATCGGCGTCACCATTCGCGACGCAAACGGCAATCCCGACGAGCACGACGAGAGCGTTTCGCCCGGCCTCGACGACGCGCGTTTCTGCGTGTTGCGCACGTGGGAGGGACGCGGCGGCGCGTACGTCAATCGCCCGCTCGTGTTCTCCAATCCGGGATCGGACTTTTCGATCTTCCCGTATCGGCGCGTGATCAACATCGCCGAAGCGGTCGTGCAGAACTACCTGCAGCTTCGGCTAAACAAGCCGATCCTCGTTAGTGCGCTGACCGGCTTCATTCTCGAGTCGGAGGCGCTCGAGATCGAGGCCGGCGCAAAGTCCGCGC
Source organism: Actinomycetota bacterium (assembly GCA_013821525.1). Taxonomy (GTDB): domain Bacteria; phylum Actinomycetota; class Thermoleophilia; order Gaiellales; family Gaiellaceae; genus PALSA-600. Next base: position 32,107 of record JACDGR010000002.1, on the reverse strand, counting down.
TCCGAAGCGCGCTGCTCGCCGTGCCCATGGCCAGCTCGATCAACTTCGTCCTGAGCCGGACGGATAACCTGCTGAGTTCGAAGACGCTCACCGGTGACGCGCGGATCGTGCCGCTCGCGTACGCCGAAACCATCAACGTGACCGTGGGCTACACGAACCCCGCGGCTCAGATCTTGGGGGCGTAAGTCATGGGCGACCAAGTCAGAATCAACGGCAATCTATACAGCTGGTCATCGATCAAACTGAAGGTTGGCGGCGAGGTATACACGGGCATCACCTCGGTCGGGTACTCCGACAAGCGCGAGCGCGTGAAGGGCTACGGCCAGGGCCGCCACCACGCGCCTTACGGTCGATCGGCCGGCAAGTACACGCCCGACAACGTCAAGGTCACTATGTGGCGCAACAGCGCGCAGCTCTTGCGCGCTGCACTCGCGAGACTCGCACCGGACGGGATCAGTTACGGCAACGTCGAGTTTCAGCTTGTGATCCAATACATCGAATTTGGCGGCGACCCGATCACCGTCGACATCGATCGCTGCGTGTTCGCATCGAACGAGAGCGGCGACGAAGAGAGCCCCGACCCGCTGAAAGAGAACCTCGAGTTTGATCCGATGGTCATCCGTCGGAACGGCCTCACGCTCTTCGACAGCACGCAGGGCGCGCCCGTATGAACAGCGAAGGGCACAACCCGATCAGCGCGTCCGGCTCGGTTGCCGACGAGCACGCGCAGCAAGAGCTCGCACGCATCAAAGCGGAGCGCGCAAAACTTCGGGACGCACGCGAGAAGCGCGAGGCCGCGTCGTCGCTCGCGGACGAGCTCGCGAGAGAGCGTCGCGCGCTGCTCGACGAGACCGCCGTAGAAAAGGCCGTCGTCGAGCACGGCAAGCTCGGCGAGGCCATCGCCGCGATCTACACGACCGAAGGCGTCGTGATCGTGAAAAAGCCGAACCACATGCATTACCGCCGACTGCAGGACAAAGGCGAATACGACTCGAAAGCGGCCGAAGCGTTCGTGCGGCCGTACGTGGTGCACCCTGACAAGTCCACCTTCGACGCGTACGTCGAATCCCAGCCAGCCACCCTGACGCAGGCCTTCGACGCCGCCACGTACCTGTGCGGCGCGAGAGCAAAGGAGGCCGTGGGAAAATCCTAGAGCTGCGGAAGCTGGCACGCGGTGATCTGTGGCTCGCCGGTGACTGTCTGCTCGCAGCTCTCGGCACGGAACCAAAGACCGACGGTAGAAGCTATGTACGCGCGCACGCCGGCGCGCTGCTCCTGGCCGAGGGGCTTATCGAGCTTCGGCGCATTCGCTACGCACTTACATCTTCGGAGTGATTCCCCATGGCCGACCTGCAGGCAACGCTAGCAATCGACCTCAAAGACGGCACGAGCGGCGCTGCTGAGTCTGCGGCCAAAGCGCTGCAGAAGCTAAAGGTGTCGATCGAGGGCGACAGCAAATCGCTAGCGAGTCTGCAACGCGCGATGAAAAATATTCAGGGCGGCGCGTCCGTGAACATCGCGCAGTTCAAGGCGCTAGAAGCGCAGATCAAAGCCAAAAGAAACGCGATCGCGTCGGCACAGTCGGCGTACATCGACCTCGGCGGCTCGCTCGATGCCATCGGCAAGCGCAGTAGGCCGGTGATCAGCTCCTTCGCAGAGCTCGCCGAGCAGTCGAAGCACGCAAGCGGACCACTCGCCGACATGATCGGCAGGCTCGACGGCATCAAGGCCGCAATCGTCGGCGGCGGCGGCATCGTCCTCGTCGCCGCCGTTGCCGCCGCGCTGATCGCGCTTGCCGCGTCTGCTGTCGCCGCGACGTCGGCGTTGCTGAAATATGGCGTCGCGCAGGCCAACGCACGGCGGTCAGAGCTTCTGCGGCTCGATGGCCTGACAAAGATGCGCAGCTTTTTCGGCTTCGCAGCGGGCAACGCGAAAGAGATGCAAAACAATCTCGACTCAGTGGCCGCGGGCTCGGCGGCGGGGCGCGACAAGCTCGCCGAATACAATGGCGAGCTCTACAAAATGGGCCTGCGCGGCGACAACCTGAAACAGACGCTCGAGGCGATGGCCATCAAACAGGTCACGCAGGGCGACGCGGCCGCGCAGGCGTTCGGGCAGTGGGCAGCGGGCGCGGCGCTCGCCGGCGGCAGCGTGAAAAAGCTCGCCGACAACGTGAAGGCACGACTCGGCGGGCTCGCGCAGAAAGCCATGCTCGATCTGAACGTGCAGTCACAGAAACTGCACGAGAGCTTCGATGCGCTATTCGCGAACCTCGGGATCGAACCGCTGCTCAAAGGGCTCAACTCGATCACGCAGCTGTTCAGTCAGAACACCAAGAGCGGCCAGGCACTCAAAGCGCTTATGACGCATCTACTGCAGCCGCTGATCGACGTCGCCGTCAAGGCCGCCCCGATCGTGAAGCGGTTCTTTCAAGGCCTCGTGATCGGCGCGCTGCTCGTCGGCATCGCCTTTTACACGGTGCGCAACGCGTTCTTGAAGGCGTTCGGGAGTCCGGAGCTTCTCAAAGGCATCGATCTGGCCACCATCGCCCTAAAACTCGGCGCGGCGGCGGCGGCAACCTTCGTGGTCGTGCTCGGGAGCATCGTCATTGCGATCACCGAGTTGCTCGCGCCGCTGATCATGGCTGGCTACGCGATCTCGGGGCTCGGCTACGCGTTCGCGATGGCTTACGATGAGATCTCTAAGATCGACTGGTCCGAGCTCGGCGCGGCGCTCACAAACGGCCTGGTCAACGGCATCAAGAACGGCGCCGGCGCGGTGATCGAGGCCGTGCGCGGTCTCGGGACGCAAGCGTGGTCAGCATTCCGCGAGCGGCTCGGCATCGCGAGCCCGTCCAAAGCGTTCGCGAAGCTCGGCCTGGCCCTGCCGGCCGGCGTGCAGAGCGGCATCGAGCGCGGAACGCCGGCCGCAAGGCACGCGGCCGCGAATATCGTCGACGTGCCACGGATCAAGGTCTCGGAAAAGGCCGGCAAGGCACCGAGCGCGGCCCCCGCGTCCGCTCGAGCGCCCGTGACCATCCATTTCGGTGATCTGGTGATTCATTCCCAAACCGACAAGCCGGCGGACATGGTCGCGGACCTGAAAACACAGCTGACCACGATGCTTCAGAACGTGGTGACCGAGCTCGGCGGCGGCGTGCCCGTATGAGCTGGAATCCGATCGACGAGCCGAAGGACTACATCACGCTAGCGGGCCAAAAGTCGCCCGGCCTCGCGGACGTGGTCGGCGCGAGCTCGATCCGAAACTGGGACGAGCGGCAGGGGATCGGCATCTCGGGCGCGTTCAGCGTGTTCAAGGGCCGCGGCCTCGCGAAGTTTTCCGTGCGCCTGCGTCTGTACAGCGCGCAGGACTGGGCCGACTGGTTTACGTGGAAGCCGCTCGTCGAAGCGGTGCCGAAGCGGCGCACGGGCAAGGGCCGCGACTCCGGTGTCATGGACATTTTGCACCCGCTTTTGGAAGAGCTCGATATTAAGTCGGTCGCGGTGACCGAGCTCATGCAGCCCGAGCAGACCGGCGACGGCGAGTGGACAGTCGAGATCAAGTTTCTCGAGTGGAGACAGCCGAAAGTGTCTCTCGCGACGCCGGAAGCCGCGGCGGCGCCTGAGCCCGTCGACGAATGGGAGGGCCGGGTCAGCAAGTTGGCGAGCCAACTGCAAAGCGTCGCCGATGGTGGGCAGAGCAGCGGGCCGCCTCCGCTTCCGGTGGCGCCATGAGCGACGAGCTTTTCGTAAGCTGCAACGGCGAGCGCCTCACGGCGGTCAATCTGACGGTGTCGAACAACGGGCCGTGGATAGCGGACGTGGATTTCGAGGCCGAGCCCTCGGTATCAGGCCGCGTCAAGCTCGTGATCGGGTCGCTCGTCGCCTTCGGAACCGTCTCGAGCGGCACCTTCGGCGCGCAGACGAAGGCGCGGATCGTCGGCGGCGCGGGCGGATGGGGTACCACGCTCGGCGGCAAGTCCTACGCGAACGATGCCGGGATCAAGGCGCTCACCATCGCGCAGGATGCCGCTCGAGCAGCGGGCGAGACGATCGGCGACTTCGTGCCCACGTCGGAGCGAGTGGGCCGTGCGTTCGTGCGCGACGCAGGGCCCGGCTCGCGCGCTCTCGAAGTCGCCGCCGGCGGCGCGGCGTGGTGGGTCGACTATGCCGGCGTCACGAACGTGGGGCCACGGCCGGCCGTGCCGCTCGATGCCGGGGCGTATCAGGTGCTCGCCTATGACCCGCGCGATCAGATCGTCACGCTCGGCATGGACGATCCCGCGGAGATTCAGATCGGCTCGGTGCTCACGGAGCGCCTCGACCGCCCCGTGACGGTCCGACAGCTCGAGATCGTAGTCACGGCCGGCGAGCTGCGTGTGCTGGCGTGGTGCGGCGGCAGCGAGACGGGATACGGCCAGCTAGCGGGGCTGCTGAAGACCATCGCGCAGCGGTCGACGGATCAGCGGCTCTTCGGCGCCTATCGCTACCGTGTGGTTCGCATGGTGGCCGACCGGGTGGAGCTGCAGGCCGTGCGCCGGGCTGCAGGGCTGCCGGATCTCTTGCCCGTCTCGGTGTGGCCGGGCATCGCCGGCGTTCACGCCGTGCTCACGCCCGGATCTGAGTGTCTGGTGAGCTTCATCGAAGGCGACCGCACGCAGCCCTATCTGTGCGCGTTTGCGGGCCATGATGGCGTCGGCTTCGTCCCGGTGACTCTCACGCTCGGCGGCGACACGGGCCCCAATGCCGCACGCAACGGCGATTCCGTCGAAGTACTCCTACCGCCGGCCGTGTTCAGCGGTTCGATCGGCGGCTCCCCGGCAACCGGAGTGCTCACCTTCACGCTCAACAAAGCGGTCGGCGTCATCACGAGCGGCAGCGCGAAAGTGAGGGTTGCTTGACGGTCTCTTACGTCGGACAGCTAACCCTGTCTGCAGCGCTCCCCGGGGCGGGG
>JACDGR010000002.1:0-27144 GCA_013821525.1 Actinomycetota bacterium | reverse complement strand
GCCACCGCAGGGGCCGCGGGCATCAATGCCGCTCTGCCGGACATCTCGGCCCGCATCGCGGCGCTAGCGGCCTTTGCGCCTGTCCCGATCAACTTTCTCGAGCAGCTCGCGATCGCGAACGCCACGATCCAAAGCATCGAAGCGGCGATCGCGGCAGGCATACCGGCGCCCTCGATCAGTCTGCAGATCGCATCGGTCGGCGCCTTGCTCTCGTCGCTGCTCGCGCAGGTGACGGGCATCTCTGGACAGCTTGCGATCTGCCTGGACCTTACGGCGTTGCTCGCGACGGGCGGCCTGCACGTCTACGCATTCGCCGGAGCCGTCGGTAACATTGGCGGCGAGTTTGCCGTGCAGCTCTCTGGCGGTCTGCCGGGCGGCGCGCCGGGCGATGCGTGTAATGCCCTCGTGCTCGCCACCACCATCAGCGGCACGTGGTCCGCGCTTTCGCAGGTCATGCGGGTGGTGCCATGACGGCCTTTCACGACGCGCTGGCGATCAGCATGGCCGAGCTCACGCAGTCCGTGACGCCGTCGACGGGCGAGCTCGGATACGGGACCGATCTCGCCTGCGTCACGGACTTGTCTGCAGACCTCGCGGAAGTTGATCCGCTCTCACCATCGGCCATCGGCCAGGCGCTCGTGCGCCGACTGAGTACGGCACGCGGCACGCTGATCGATGATCCGAACTACGGCCTCGACGTGCGCGGCTTCTGCAACCACGGCGTGCCGGTCAAAGACCTCCGCGATATCGGCGGCGCGATCCGGCTCGAGCTCGTCAAGGATGACCGCGTGCAAGACGTCACCGTGACCGTGACGCAGCCCTATCAGACCGGTCTCAAAGTCGTGATCGTCGTCGTGCCGGCCGTGATTGGACTTGCGCCGTTTGACCTCACCTTCGCGATCGCCGATGGCGTGATCGTTCCGGAGTCGACCTAATGGCCACGCCCTTCGATGACCTGATCACGCCCGTCACCCGGCAAGAGGTCGAAGCCAAGATTTACGAGATCCTGGGGCTCGTCGGCGTGAGCACGACGAGTTGGAAATCCGGCGGCGTGGTGCGGACCGTGATCGTCGCCTTCTCGGCGGTGATCGCCGCCTTCTCGTCGCTGCAGGCGCTGATCGCGCGCAGTGGCTTTCTCGAGCTCGCGAACGATCGCTGGCTCACCGCCGTTGCTCACCACGTTTACAACGTCGACCGCGAGCTCGCGACGTTTGCCGCGGGCCAGGTGACGCTCATCAACACGGGCGGCGGCATCTACACTTACGACCCTAGCGACCTGACATTCGTCAACGCGCGCACGGGCAAGACCTACCGCAATCAGGCCGCCGTAGTGCTCGGCGCTCTTTCAACCCTGACCGTCGCGATTGCGGCGACGGAGTCCGGCAGCAACAGCACGGCGGCACCCGGTGAGATCTCGCTTTTGCAGAACGCGCTGCCGGGCGTGCTGTGCAGCAATGCAGCCTCCGTCGTCGGCGCGGATGACGAGCTCGATCCCGCGCTGCGTGTTCGATGCGCAGAGAAGCTCGGCGCGCTCTCGCCGCTCGGGCCGTGGGACGCATACAGCTACGTGGCGCGCAATGCGAGGCGGCTCGATGGTTCCGCCATCGGCATCAAGAGCGTTCGCACCGTGCCGGACGGGTTCGGGAATCTGACCGTGTACGTGGCCTCGAGCTCGGGCACCGTTGCCGGTGATCAAAACAACCCGGCGACCGACCTCGGCGCCATCAATGATGCCGTTCAGAAGCTTGCCGCCCCGCTGGCCGTGAGCGCGTACACGGTGAGCGCCACGCCGGTGATCGTCTCGCCCATGATCAGCGTGTGGCTCTACAACACGAGCGGCCTCACCCCCGCGCAGATTCAAGCCGCGATCACCGCGAAGCTCGTGGCGTTCTTTGCGGCCCAACCGCTCGGCGGAAACATCGTCACGGGGCAGCTCGGCAAGCTCTATCTCGACGCCATGCGCACGGCGATCGGCTCGGCGCTGCCGCAGATCTTCCACGTGGCGATCAGCACGCCGGCAACGGATGTGGACATCGGCCTCAGTCAGATCGCGGTGTTGGGTGCCATCACCTTCGCCGGTCTGACGCAGGTGCCGCCGTCGGAGGGCTCGCTTTGACGTTCGTCCCCACAACGCCCCCGGGAGCCATCAGCGGCACCACGCCGCTCGTGTTCACGTGCGCGGAGCCCACGAACATTAGCGTGCGTCTCTATCCGACCGACGCCGCCGGCAACCCGATGCCGGGCGCGTGGGATGTGGTCTACGGCGGCACGGACAGCACCGGCGCCAATGGCGCGTTTGCACCTCGCTACGCGACGAGCTCGCGCGTCGGCAACACGTGGACAGTCAGACCGCCGGGCGGCACGTGGCCGTGTCCGGTGCGCGTGTGGTGCGACGAAGCCGGCGCGGGCCTCACGCCCGCTCTGCAAGCTGTCGATTCAAGCACGGTCGCCGCGTGGTCGCTTTTGCAAGACGCGGCCGATACCGCAACGCCAGTCGCTGTCTACAACCGGGCGACCACCGGTTCGTCGTACGACCTTTCGCAGCCGAATAACACCTGCATGCCCTCGCTCATACCGGGGCAGATCGCGTATGCAGCTGCCTTGGTCGGAGGCTCGGGAGGATACGGCGGCGGCATCGGCGGCAACGTCACGACCCCGGTCCTGGGCGCCTGGTCGATGACGGCAATGGTGTTTCTCAATCCGACGCAGGTCGGGTCGCTCGATCGCTGGCTGTACGCGCACGGCGATTACGATCAAGGCACCGGGCAGACCACGGCGAGCTTTCTGATGGGCGCCTCGGGCGGCAATTGCCCGACCTACTATCACGACGCTGCCGGGTCAGCGCAGGTTCTGTTTTTCACTGCGCTGAGTCTTCCCGTAGACGGGCAATGGCACTTCGTCGGCGTGTCGCGCGCGTCCAACGGCCTTGACGTAACGGTCTACGTCGACACCGCGTCGCAGACGCTATCTGCAACCGCGGCGCCATCGGGCGGCGCTGGAGGTTGTGAAAATCTGCAAGGCCACAGAGGATCGCCTCGCTGTTTGCAAGGCGGCGCGTATGACGTGATGATCTTCAACGTGGCGCTTACGTCTGCGCAAATGACGGCGCGCCGCAAAGTCATGATGGGGCTTCCATGAGCTCGAGCGCTCTCTACACGCCGCCCGCTCTCACGCCGCCCGGGCCGCCTGTGCTCGAGGTGCCGCCGTCGCTGCCGGCCGGTCCGCTCGTGACGTTCCGCGACACCATTCGCCAGATTGTGCCGGCATGGCTTCGTGGTCCCATCGGCGGCCGATTGCTGTACGCCGTCGCCGCTCCGATCGACGCAATGGCGGATGCGCTTGTCGCCGGCGTGCGCTCTCGTTTCCCGGGTGCGGTGAGCTCCGAAACGCTCGGCATCATCGGCCGCGAGCGTCGTATCCGTCGCGGCAGAACAGAGAACGACGCGACGTACACACCGCGCGTAATTTCTTGGCTCGACTCGCACCGACTTCGCGGCGGGCCCTACGAAATGCTTCGGCAGCTGTTCGCGCACTACGCGCCGAACAACTTCAAGATCGACCTTGTCTATCGCAGCGGCCGCCGTTTCCAAATGGACACCGCCGGCAACATCACGCGCGACTCACTCGGTTTGTTTACCTATGCAGAGTGGGCGAACTGGACACTCTATTTTTACTGGCCGTCGCCGGTGCTGAAGCGCAGCTGGGGCGCGTCCGGCAGCACGTGGGGGGACGGCTTCGTGTGGGGTTCGACTCTCACCACGCAAGAGGCCGTCGACATGCGGCTATTGCCGAAGGAGTGGAACGCCGCGCACTGTAAAGGCCGGATCGTTTTGCTGCAGTCGGGCACGCGACTCTGGGGCTACCCGTTGCGCACGTGGGGCACGGTCGGCAGCAACTGGGGCACTGCCGCCCCGAACATTCAACTCTCGATCGGGTGATCACATGGCAACAGCTCTCACCGAAGCAGACATCTTCACCGCGTCCGTAGTTGTGCCCGAAGACGGCGACAACGAAAACGCGCTCTCTGTCGTGACGCCGCTGCAGGCGCTGGCCAACCGCACAAAGCACTTACTCGCCATGCTGACCGCGCGGCTCGGCGTGCACGTGCTGGCTAACTTTCTGTGGGTCACCGCATCGGCGACGGCCGGCTCGCCATCCTGGTACGTCAACAACGCCGGCCGACTGGTCACGTTTCGAACGTCTCCGTTCATGTGGTGCCCCCTCGATCCGTTCTTGATCAACGGATGCACCATCGCCGAGGCGCGTGTCAGGGTGATCCCGGGCGCTGCGCGGACCGGCACCAATCGCATCACGCTACAGCTCGTCAAGCGTCAGGTCTTTGCGACCGGCACGGACTGGGCACCCGTCGGCGCGTCGGGCGTGTTCGATGACGGCACGACGAGCGAGCAGACCATCGCGCTCACGGCGATCGGCGAAGTCGTTGACCTCACTCAGTGGAGCTATGCGCTGCGTGTGATCGGCGGTAACGACGCAAACACGAACCTAGACCTGTTCAACGGCGGATCGGTGACGCTCGCATGAGCTTTCTAGACTACCTCGCGCTGAACCGGATCTTCGGCAACGCCGGCGAGCTGATTACGCGTAAAAAGGTGCTGTTCACTGGGGCCGTCGACCTGAGCGACGATCCGGCAAATCTGCAGAGCGTCGTGCGCGTACTCGGCCCCGGGCTGACCGCGTCGCTTACTCTGCTCGCGGGCACGAACAACGATCAGGCGCCGGACTTAGATCTCTACAAGTGCGGCGCGCTGCAGGTCAACGCCCTGAGCGCCTGCAACCTCGCCGGCCTCGTTCCGCCTTCCGTCACCACATCTACGTATCACCTAACCATGTTGAACCTGAGCGCGTTCACGATCACCGTGAAGCACCTCGCGACGACGTCACTTGTCGCAAACCGGCTCAACAGTTTCACCGCGGCCGACATCTCGTGGCTCGCCGGCAAACAGATTTACCTGATCTACAAGCCGTCGGACGGCTGGCACGTCTACTCGTGAGGTCACGTCATGGCGAATAAAGACAAAGCACAAGCCTTCTACGAGCAGCCGATCATCGCGGCCGCGTCACTGCGCGCGCCGAAAAAGGGCGAGGTTTATCCGATCGCTATCACCACCGCGTCGCAGACGTTCACCGTGCCGGCCGCGTGGGCCGGTAGTCTGGTGCGCGTACAGGCCGACGGCGGGGACGTCTTTCTACAGACGTCCGACGACGCCTCGGCGGCCGTCGACAAGACCGCGGTGTGCACGACGGCTGGATCGCCGATCGCGCTCACGCCGCCGGCGGCGGGCTGCTTCAAAGTGTTCAACGGGCAGTGGCTCGATATTCCGTTCCCGGCCGTGACGGGATCGTGGGCCGCACAAGGCTCTGTTGCGTGCACCGCTCGCGCTCACCTCGCGGAGACCTGATCACCATGCGCTGCCTTGACGAATGCGACCTTGCGCCCTGCCAGCGATACCGCGCGCCGAGTGACTACGGCCTCGCGTACAACGATCGGCGAAGCGGCCCCGGCATTCGTCGCGGCTCGCGTGGGCCGAGCGGTGGCGGTGGTGGGCCGCAGGGCGTACCGGATCTTGGGCTGTACGGGCTCAGGGGCTTCTCTGCGGCCGACTACATGCAGTCCGCCGTCAACGGCGGCGAGGCGGGCATCTCGACAGGGTTCGGAGAGTTCGTCGAGTTCCGTCTCGATGCCCTTCCCGCTACGGCGCAAATGCTCGGGGCCTCGGCGAACGGTGCCGGTGGGACGAGGGGATATCAGCTCTATATCAGCGCTACCGCCGCGCTCACCGCCGCTTGCTCGAACGGCGCGGGCACGGCGTTCGTCAACGCTCCGACCCGACAATTCCTCGCGTCTGACATAGGCAAGGTGTTTGTCGCTTGCGTCTACCTAGACGGCGCCGGCCAGGTGCGAATGTGGTGCTCCCGCGCGCAATCGGGCAATGGCACTGCGACCACTGGCTACACGCCAGACACAGCGCCTCGGCAGTGGCAGGGCACGATCGCTGGGGGCTCGCCGGCTACAGCGGTCACGATTTTCGCCTCGGCCACGTTTCGCGGCACGCCCAGCGACGTCCAGATCCAAGCCTACTTCGACGCGTCGCGCGCCCTCGGGGATTTGCCCGACACCATCGACGGCGCAACGGTCACGCATCTGTGGAGCGTCAAGCGAGAGCTTGCGGGCACCGCCATCGTCAACGGCCAGGTCGCGCCCGCGTCGCTGACCGATCGCATCACCGGGGCCGCCGCGGACGTGATGACTACGGTCGGCACGGGGTTGACGGTCGTGAAGCGCGATCCATCGATCGATGGGCGCAGGACGTACGGCGCGCAGGGGTGGAGCGCCGCGAACTACATGCAGACGGCGAACGGACTCGCTGGCGCACTCACCGGACATTGGCTCTCTTGGTTCGGCGTAATCAATTCGGCGCCCGGCGCTTTGAGCTGTTTGGTCGGCAAGCGGAACTCAGCAGGCGGACAGCAAGGGTTTGACCTGCTCATAAATGGCACGAACGTTTACTTCGAGCAGGTCAACACCGGCGCCTCGGCGATTCCGAATGTCAACACTCCACTGACGTCGGCGATGCTCGGTGTGCCCAAAGTGGTCACCGGAGTGTTTACGGGCACGACGGGCGCGACGCAGAACGTGCTGCAGCTTTACGTCGACGGCGTGCCTCTTGGCGGCAACGTCACGTGCGTCGGCCTCACTCCGGCAACCGTGCCGTATCGCGTCGGGTTGCTCGGCGACGGCACGGTTGTCGCCAACACGACGTCCTGGTTCGGCGATGCTGGCGGGATCGGCGTGCCGACTGCTCAGCAGGTGCTTGACCACGCGACGGCCACGCTCGCAGCAAGCCGCATGCAGTCGATCCCGGGGCTCACCACGATCCTGCACGACCCTTCGCAAGACACCGTGGCCTCGGGCAATCTGACTGTCGTGCCGGCGACGATTCTCGACCGCGTAGGCACCGACAACCTCACGCGCGTTGACGCGATTGGCGTTTCATCCGGCGCGATCCGTGTCGGCGCAAATGCATCGACTGAGTGTCTTCGAGCCGCGGTCGGGCTGCGCGGGCAAGTTGGCAGCTGCATTGCGTGGATGGGCCGCCTGGAGACACTGTCGACCACTGGTGTCGCTGCGATTCTGGTGGAGTGCACGGATGGATCGACGCGTGGCTTTTCGCTGCAGGCGGGCGCAATCAACTACGGCAGCCTTCGCATCGCCGCCTATGCGACGGGGGGTGCCTTCATCGTTTCATCTTCGATTAACGCCACAGGCAACATCACTGCGGGCCAGACGATCGTGCTTCTCGGAGTGATCACCGCGGGCGGTCAGTTGCAGTTCTTCCTCAACGGCGTTCAAGTCGGGGCCAACGTTGCGATCACTGGCTATGCAGCGCCGGCTGCTACGGATGGGTTCTACGTCGGCGCTCGGGCCGGCAGCTCCTTTGTTGCGCAAAACGCCTCTCACCTCGGAATCACAGGCGGCAACTTCACGCCCAGCTCCGCAGACGCTCTGGCCCACTACAACGCTTGCATCGCGGCCGGCAGCATCGTTGCCATCCCAAACGGCACGGCGCTCAAGACGTATGACTTCAAAGCGGCGATCACCGCCGCCTCGGGCACGCTTCCCGGCGCAGTGCCCGAGTCGGTTAGCGGCGGCGACAACCTCGCCCGCCAAGGGTCACCGCTCACGCTCGCGCAGCGTGTCGAGCGTCTGTGGAGCTACGAGACGAGCCCGATTATGTACGGCGGCCAGACGTGGACAGATAGCGACTACTACTCAGTGACCACGGGGTTTACCGGATCGATGGCCGGCTACTGGATCTCGGCCCTAGTGATGATCACGTCGCAGGCGATCACATCGGGCACGCATATTTTCGCGAGCAAAGCCGACTCGATCACGGGTTGGGACCTACGCACCAACGGGACTAACTCAACCTTTCAGTTCGTGCACCGCGACGGCGCCGGGACCGCCATCACCAGCTCGGTCGGCGTAGTCTTGGCATCCGACGTTGGCAAGCTGCACTTGTTTACGGGCTGCTACGATCCATCGATAGGCAAGGTGCGTGGATTTTGGAAACGCGCCGAGCTCTCTCAGGTGGCCGCTACAGCGGGCTTCACTCCGTCCACGTACGCGATGGCTCTCGGTCGCTACAATCTGAGCGCGCCCGGCTTTAGCGCGCCGGGTCTTGCCATCCTCGGATTCGCGGCAGGTAACAGCGTTCCGACGTTAGCCGAGCATCAAGCGCAGTATGACGCCTGCATGTCTAACGAGCGCATGACTGCGATCCCCGGCAAGACCAGCATTTTGTACGACCTCACGATTGAAGGCGGCGTGCCCGCGTCGCTGACCGATCGCATCGGCACGCAACACATGACGAAGACGGGCTCGCCCGTTTTGCTCTCTCAATACGCACGAGCATGGGGAGTCTGAACATGGACAGAATCGTTCTAACAGCCGATCAGCAAGCGATCGTTGACAACTATCGCACCGCAAACAATGTGCAGCTCACGGACGTGGTGGTCGATGGCACCAACCTCGTCGTAGACGATCATTTGCAGGTCGACAATTCATGGACGGTGATCACGCTCTCGGGTGATCAACAGGGGCAGGTGATTAGCTACATACCCGAGTGGGGCGACTTGATCCTAAACATCGACCTGGTCGACTACATCACGGACCGCATTGGGCCGCAGGGGCAGATCATGCCGATTCACGATCCGGTTCAGGCGCAAGCGCGTACGGCTGCTGTCGCAGCGAAGGCGGCCAAAAACCCTAAGCATGCGACGGAGCCTCACAAGGAGTCGCTTCGTCGCGCGCTCAAGGAAGCCGTCGAGAAGCTGCCGCACCACGAGCAGAAGCACGCCCGCGAAGTGCTGCGCGACAAGGGCGTGCTCGCCTAACACAAAAGGGGATCAACTCATGCTGCTCGACGCCTGCACCACGTTCTGCACGACGCTCACCACCACGGTGGGTCCGACGATCGCGAACTACGTCTGCATCGCCCTGGTGGCGGGCCTCGCGTGGTGGAACGCGCGCAAGAGTAAAGCCGCCAACGTGCAGCTCACCGCAAAGGTGGCCGAAGCGCACGTGCAGCTTGCGGAGATCAAGGGCTCGCTGCGCCCGGCGGCAATGGTCCTTGGGACGAGCTCCAGTCAGTCGGGCAACTTCGAGCCCGTCGTGATGCCCGAGCTCGGTGCCGGTGTGCCCAGGCCGCGGCCGTCGATGCCCGACCCGTCGGTGTCTGAGCCGAGGTTCCCACCGCCTGCTCGCATGCCGGGGGGCACCACGTTCGTCGACGAGAGCGAGCTCGACACAAAACCGGCAACGCCGAGTGCGAAGAAGGCAGGGCAGTGATGGGCATCCTGAGCACCATCGCCGCGGCCGCCGCGAGCGTGCGCGCGAACATCGTGGTCACGGGCCGGCCGCTGGCCGAGCGCGACAAGGCCGCGTCGGTGAGCGTGTTCGGGATGCCGTTCTTCGCACGCGACGACAACCTCGAGCGGACGTACCTCGGCGTGATCAAGCGCGGCCGCTCGGCCTACGCAAAGAAGGCGCTGGCAGCGAAAGCGGCCAAGCCGTGATCCCCACCAACGACGCTGTCGGTCACGTGCCCGAGTGGCTGCGCATCGCGCGGCTGTTCAAGGGCATTCGCGAGACCATTGGCGGCAAGCTCAATCCGAAGGTTGCCGAATTTTTCAAGGCCACGCACTTTCCGCTGGCCAAGCTCACCAGCACAACGCCCTGGTGCGCGGCTCTAGTCTCGTACGCGCTTGAGCAGGCTTACGCGCCTAGCCCTCGCACCGCCAACGCAGCGGCTTGCGCAGCATTTGGTGAAGAGTGCGAGCCGAAGCTCGGCGCAATAATAGTGCTCGCCCCCGGCGTTCAGGGAGCTGGCATTTCAGGGCATGTCGGGTTTTACGAAGGTACTCTTACGCCCGAGTCGTTCTGGCTATTCAGCGGCAACTGCATGAATACGGCGAAGTCCCACGTCTACCCCGTCAGCCGGATTGTCGCGTGTCGATGGCCGGTGATCGGCGAGGGCCCGAGGGCGGCTTGATCGCGCCCGGCTACTCTTGCCGAGCGGGCAGTTGCCCACGGGCTCTACGGGCGGACTCGACTGCGCGTGCCAGTGAGGATGAGCGGGCCACGCTATGGCTTACGTTATCGAGATCTTCCTTCCTCTTCAACCTCATCTACGTACGCAAACAACGGACCGCGAGTGTCTTCGGGTCTGACGATGTTGAGACGGCCTTTCAGTGCCACGACGAGATGCTCGCGGATATCATAGGTGAAGAGCGTGTCGACATGCGGGGCCACCGCGGCGGACGCGGCAACGAAGTAGTCTTGGAGGCAGTTCCCTCGCGAGTTGTTGCGATTGCATCCCTTGCAAGCGCGAGAGTTGAGGGGGTTTAGACATCGATCACACACGCTGCCTGATTTGCGAGCATCCGCTACGAGATCGGCTGCCAGAAGCGCTGCGTCCGCGCCGAACGGCAGCACGTCGATCTTCTCGAGCAACTCACGCGCGGCGGGCTCCTCGGCGGGCCGAAGGAAGGGAAGAAACTCCACGACCACGATCCCAGGGATGCACAGCTCCTGCTGCTGCATGATCAGAGCCTTGCAGTCGCGCCGCTTCCGAGCGAGCTCTCCGTCCGACTCTGGCGGAGGTGCGGACACGGCGTGAACGAGGATGCATGTATCGAGCGCCTTCGCCATCAGTCGTCGTGCTCGCCGCGGCTCTCGCGGAGCAGATCTAATATGTCGTCGCTTGTCTCACGCGAGAGGCTCGGAGCGTGCTTCATGAACTCCATCCCCGTCATGGTTCGCGCGGGGGCAGCCCTGAGGATCCGTATCGATGAATGCTCGATGTCGAACGCTCCGTTCCCGTCTCGGCGCCAGCGAGCTTTCACAAAGACCTGCACCGGCCCTCCGGCGCGCATGGCGTTCAGCAGCTCATCTAGCGCTCCGTCCTCGATGTCGACATCCCGAGGCTTGCCACTTACGATGATTCGCGCCTTCAGCGCACTGCCCTCCGAGGTTCGCCCTACCCGTAGAACGCTGGTGCGGAACTCGGTCTCACCTCTGCTTTGAGAGGCACTCTGTTGGGTCGGCGATGGCTCTGCGCTAGCCCCCTCCAGCGCCCTCAGCAAGGTCGCATCGACGCTGATCCTTCGACGACTTCGCCGCGAAGCCAGAAGCACGGTGCCACTGCCTTCGAGCGGTTGCGCTTCCTCGGCGAACACACGTGCAATTGCGCGGCAGCGCTCGCTGTTCCTGACCGACTCCACCGGGGTCCGTACCGTCGCTGCTATGTCATCAACGACGCTGGCGGACTCGGCGTCCCAACCGCGGAGCGCGGCGCGCATCGTGAAGTTGTTAACAACCATCGAGAAGCTGTCTGGCGGGAGCTCTGGCGCAGCCTCTTGTACGAGCTGTGCAAAAAGCTGGGCCGCGACTCGCACGCGACCAGGCGTCGAAGCGCGATCGACCTCAATCACCAGCTCGGCCGTCGGCCGGCCTTCTTTGTGTCGTCGGGGCTTTTTGGGCATCGGCAACTACTACCGTAGCCGCATGGAAGGAGATACCGGAAAAAGTGGTGCGATGTCGACGGAAGGATCACACCCCGGCCTACCCCACGCCCCCCTCCTCGATCCGCACCACCCTCCCTTCGATACGCCAGACCGCGTTGCTCGAGCAGAAGCCGCCGCCATCGTAGACCTCAAGACGGACAAGGGCGCCGAGCTCGGCGCGGAGGGTGACGGCCGTGCGGCCGAGCTCGAGCGGGCGGATGGTCCAGCGCAGGTGCATGCCGAGGGTATCGGCCAGGGCGCCCTTCAGTTGCGTACTAGATCGACCGACAACGGTGGTCATGCGTTGGCTGGCGATTGTCGTGGCGGTGGGCTTGGGCGGGTGCGCTGGCGTGCAGTATGCGGACGACGGCCTGTCGGAGCCTGAGCGCTACGACCAGCAGCGGGAGCAGCGCGCAGAGGCCTCGCAGGTGAGCGAGGACGGCGTGGTCGACCTGCAGAAGCGCGCCCAGTTCGAGCTGCAGTGCCCCGCCGCGACGGTGCTCGTGCTCGAGCGCGCCAACGAGGACGGCCCGGCCACGCTGGTCGGCGCGCAGGGGTGTGGCCAACAGACGCTGTACGCGCGGCGCCTGCGTCGCAGCGGCTGGACGGGCAACTACACAGCGCGCAACGCTGGGCCGTGGATGCGGGGCACCGAGCGGCCGGGCCCGGCGGTTCAGGTGTCGGTGTACTGAGCACGGCACAGCTGCGGTGCCACTAAAGTGCCACCGAAAATGCCACCGGACGCGTCCACGCCTGACGATGCGTGTCAGCTCTGGTCGGGCAAAACGGACGAATCAGGCCAGGAAACGCCACGTGTAGATGCCTGTCGACGCCTCGCGTTCATCGAGCTGCTCAACTCGAGGCTGCTGTTCCGCGCTTGTTTTTCAGGCATCCTCGCCTCCGCGGTCCGTCCGAGTGCCACTTTTAGTGCCACTTCGAAGAGCCGATCCTACGCGCTCGGCGATGCTGATGACCTCGCGTTTCTCGGCCGCCGTGTACGTCATCTGCATGGCTTCGGACCTGTGGCCCATGACCTTGCGGAGCAGCAGCGCTGAGCCGTGCTCGCGGGCGACGTTCAGCATGGTGTGCCGCGCGACGTGCGTAGCGACGGCCATCTCGAGGCCGAGCCGCTCGAACGAGCGCTTGATGGCGTAGTGCACTGTGGTGTTCGCGAAGTGGTTGCTCGCGCGCTGGCGTCGCGCCGTGGGCCTGGGGAACACCAACTCCTCCCACCCAGGCCAGCCGTGTTCGGCCATGGTGCGTCGATGCGCCTTCAGCTCGCTGCGCAGCCCCAGGTCGAGTGCCGCCTGGCGCGCGTAGCGACCCTTCGTGTCGCCCACCACGCCGCGGTACTGGCCGTGGCTGATCGTGACAATGCCGCTCTCGAGGTCGACCTCGTCCCACCGCAGGCACGTGACCTCGCAGAACCGGCACCCGAGCACCAGCTGGGTGAAGAGCAGTAGGTAGAGCTCGTTGGACTCGTTCTCCTTGACGTCGGCCAGGTAGGCGACCGCCTCATCGAGGCTCAGTGAGCGCTTGGGGGCGAGTTTCTTGGCGCCCTGCGCGCGGCGGCGCTCGCGAACCACGATGCCCTTCGCCTGATTGGTGGTGACCCACTTCCTGCGGATGGCCTCCTCGAAGGCCAGCGACATGATCGCCTGCATCGTTTTGCGCGATGAGACGCTCTGCTCGAACGCGTCGAGAAAGTCCTGGATGTGACGCGTGGTGACTGCGTCGATCCACCACTCGCCGAACTGCGCGCGCAGGTGCTTCGCGTGCGACGTGCGCGTGATTCTGGTCGAGTGCGTCTCAATGGTCGCGAGGTACAGATCGATCGCCTCCGAGACGCGGTGGCGCTTGCCGTCGCTCGAAGCGGCCCCGCGCGCCTTCTCGATGAGTCGGTCGCGCTCCTTTCCGGCGAGCTGTCGACTGTCGGCCTGAATCTGCCGCCGGCTCGACTTCTTCTTGCCGGTGAGCGCATCGGTATAGGAGATGCGGACCACCCACCACTTGCGACCATTTCGCGCGGGCAGCGACTTCACGCCGTCGCCGTCTCTGCCAAGCCCAGCCATCAGTCGCCTCCCATGAACCGCTCGAGCGTCTCCCGGCGGAAGCGATGGCCCGCAATCCGCCCGGCCGCGTTGCGGTTGTCGGGCACCAGGTGGCCGCGCTCAACGTGCTTTAGCAGCGCGGCGCGCGTGATGCGCAGGTAGTCGGCCGCTTCGACGGTGGTGTACCAGGCGCGGTAGACGCGCTCGGCCACATCGGCTGGAATGAGCAGCGCGGGCAGTGCCTGACGCATCTGTTTCTCAGCGGCTCCCATCGGTGTCCTCCGTCCAGCCCGGCACCCATCGGAACTCGACCGGTTGTCCAACCGAGTCCGAGCGCTTCACGCCCTTGACCATTCCCTCGACACGGTACGCGGCGAGCCCTTTGGCAATCGCCGTCAGAAGTGCAGCGGCCCTGCCATTGCTGTGGGTGTGTTCGTGAACGATTCGCAGCGCGAGAGCGCGCTCGTGATCGTTTGGCTGCGGACCGGGCCCGAGATCGATCGCGCTGCTAGCTTGCTCGCGCGCGTCAGGCTGGGCTTCGGGCTTCAGAATGCGCAATGTTCGCTTGCGACCTCCAAGCCAGTCGATCGCGCCCTTCCGGCGCAGGGCCTGCAGCTGCTCGCGAACTGTGCTCGAGTTCCGCATGCCCAGCCGGCAAGCGATCTCGCCTGACGACGGCGCATATCCGTCGTTTGCGGCCGCGAGCTCGCCAATGACATCGAGGATAGCCTGCTGTCGCGTCGTGATCTGACATCTACTCATTCGCTGCCACCTTCCCGTCTGCAGACTCCACCGCGCTCTTCAGCACCTCCGCGTGGCGGCCTCAAGTACGGGCCGCGCCATGTGCATCAGAAGCCGACGTCGCTATCGCTCGGTCCGGGATCGCCGGGCACGTAGCCATCGTCCGCGCCGCCGAAGCTTGCCTGCCTGGGGCTGCCGGCGGGTCGGCCGTTGCTCGCGGTAGGCGTGCCGTACTTCTGTTTGCTCGCGACCGTCTTGCCGCGAAGCCGTGCTGCGAACGCCGCGACCTGCACGTGGTTCATCTGCTCCTTCAGGGCGAGCTTGGCGACGCGGTTGACCCACTTCACTCTGGAGCGGACTTTGCCGTCGTACTCCTCGTCCTCGATCACGAGCTCGACCTCGTTGGCGCCCAGGGCGTCGAGCTCGGCGAGGCTGTCGGAGTCCCACCCGCAGTGACGCATGGACTCCAGCGTGCGGTCGACGGCGCCGTCGGTGAAGTAGCCGAACCACGTGATGTGCTTGCCATCGTGTTCGCCGCCAACGAAAGCGAACATCACCGCGAGCTGCTCCTTGCCAGTGCTTGAGACGCCGAGCCCCCACTCTTGTGCGCGTGCGCGATGGGTGCCGGCGAGGCTGAAGTTGTTCTCACTCATTGGGCGTTCTCCTGATCTTTGATTCTGAGTCTTGCGGCGAGGGTGTCTGCAATGCGCGCGAGCTGAGCCGCGTTGCCCTGTGCTTTTTGAACGGCGGCGCGGACCTTTGCCTCGAGCTCGGCATCGGCGCTGCTTAGGAGCGCGTCTATGCGCTCGTAGAGTTTCTCCGGGTCGAGCGGTGCTTGCGCTTTGACCGCGTCCGCAAACGCCGAGAAGTCGAGCGGGATAGTCGGCGGAAGGTCGTAGCGGTTCTTGGCGTCCCACGCGGCCGTGCGTTGCGTGTGCACCACACGGTTTCCCGTGCTGACTCCACGTGTTCGCTTTGTCTTGTCGTCCGTGTTGGCGAACGTCTCATAGCGAGCAAACAGGACGGCGTCCGCCCACTCCTTGAGCAGACCACCCGCCTTGGCGTGCAGCTTGAGCTCGTAGCGATCGAAGTCCTCGTCTTCCGGGTTCTTGAACGTCTTGATCCAAGAGTGCGCGAGGAAGATCACGTGCATCCCGCGCTTGACGCGCAGCTGCTCGAAGCGGGCCAGCAGCGAGCGCCACTCGTCGAGCGCGGCGACGTAGCCCTTGCCGAAGCCGAAGTCCTCGATGGACTTGATCTTCGGGTTGCGCGCCTTGTCGACCACGTGCGCCCAGCAGAGCGGCTCGAGCCAGTCCAGCGTGTCGACCACCACGGTCTGATACTGATGGTCGGCCGTAATCAGCTCGTCGATGGCATCGAGCACGTCGACCCAGGTCTTGGGCTCAGGAAACCGCGCCACGTCGAGCTGCGCCGTGCCGTCTTCGGCTGCGATGAAGATCGGACTCGGAGCATTGGCCGCGAAGGTCGACTTGCCGACTCCCTCCACGCCGTAGAGCAGAACACGCATAGGACGTTCTACGCGCCCCTTGGTGACTGCACCGAGCTTCATGCGCGACTCGCGCGGTGGTGCTTGCGGTGGCTGTGCTGATTTGATTGCCATGGTTCGGCCTCCTCTTTCGGCCTGCCCGATCGACAGCTCTCGGGCGTACTCAAGTTCTGATTGTTCATGGCGATCCAGGTGCAGCGCCGCGTGTCGCGCCACCCGCAGGATCTCCATCTCTCGTTCCCATCGCGCTCCGCCTGGCACTACTCAGCCGCCTCGTTCGCGGCACTGAGCTCCTGGTGCACGTTGTCGACGCGCTGGAAGCGGCTCGCGTCGTCGAGCGACGCCGTGCTACAGCAGACGTCGAAGTAGCTGCAGACACGGCCGTAGCGCAGGCACGCGTCCGGATTGCGCGGGTGTGCGCCTGACAGCTCGCTCTCGCGGATGGAGCGCGCGAGCTGCCACGCGTCGAACTGCGCTTCCTTCTCCTCGTGCTCGAGGCGCACCACCTCGCCGCGCTGGTAGTAGCGATCGGGATGCGCGGCGACTTCTTCAGTAAGGCGCTCTTCGTACTCTCCCGGCATCTCGGGACGCGTCTGCAGCACATAACCTTGGGCAGTGTCGCCGGTCTCGCGCCACTTCTTATCGTCCTTGGTTCGGACGCGTTCACCAGCGAGGCTGAGCACGATCTTGACGCCGTCCGCGTCGACCAGCGGCACTTGGGCAGGGCGCAGCCCGGGCTTGCGGATCACGTCGTAGAGGCAGCTGGTCACCTCATGGCCGAGAGCTTTTGCACCCGCGTAGTAAGTGGAGATCTGCGGGTCGAGCGTCAGGCGACGCCAGTAGTTCGATCCGAGTCCAATCTCCTGCGACGTGGTTTTGTGCTCCATGAACGAGCTCTCAAACAGCACGTCCATTTTTCCGCCAAGCGCGAACGTACGCGACACCGCTCCAGTCCTAGGGTTACGCAGCGGAGCGCGAAACTCGCTCTCGACAGCGACCACCCGAAAACCGAGCCGCTCACTCTCCCATCGCGCGTGGTAGCCGCGTAGAAGCACGCGCAGTTTGGCGGCCTCGTACTCGTCAACAGCGCCAGCGGCGGCGACGTCAATGGCCTTCGGCAGGCCAGCTCCCTGCCACCACAGCTCAAGCCCCACGTGCCACATGGTGCCGAACCTGAGAGCCTCAGTCTCCTCGATAGCGCGGTATCCGAGCTCGTAGGAGAGACGGTGCTCTCGCGGACAGCGCCTCCTGACCGTCATCTCTGAATTAGTTATTACTCTGAGACGCCGGGTCACTTCCCATCCTCCTGTTCATCCGCGTAAATCGAGTACACATTTTCTTTTAGGGCACCCAAACGCGTAGCGCTCTCGTAACAGCCGCGACATGCCTGCCCCCTCAGACGCAACACCAGCGCCTCGAGACAACCCAGCAGCTCGCAACACTCATGAGCATCCAGCGCCGCACGGTCAGGCGTACGAAGCGCGTTGGCCAGCGCGGTTGTGTTGAACGCGACGTGCTCATCAAATACAGAGACGGCCTTACTCACTGCGCTCTCCGACTTTTTGCTACAAGCCCGACTACACCGCTCGGCTGACGGCCCTTGAAAGCCAGCGAAATCGCGACGCGCGTAGCTACGCACTCGTCTGCGTACCAGTCGCAGTAACCGCCGCACTCGACGCGGTATAGGCCGTTCAAGGCGTCCACGTGTGCGCGACCGTGTGACCCGGCGAAGGTGAAGGCCTTCATGACTGCACCGCCACCTCGGCCGGCAGCCCGTTAGCCCAGTTGCGCGCGATACGCTGCAGGCCGACTAGTTGCTTCGCGCGCTCGGCGGCGGCGGCGGCGTTGGCGGCGGCGTAGTCGGCGTAGTAGGCGGCGTTGGCGGCGTGGGCGGCGGCGTGGGCGGCGTTGGCGGCGTAGGTGGCGTAGGTGGCGTAGGTGGCGTTGGCGGCGTAGGTGGCGTTGGCGGCGGAGGCGGCGTGTTTGGCGCAAATCTGCACGAAACGGCTTAGCCGTCTCTCGCGGCCCATGAGCCACAGCAACCACTCGCGGCTCTCGCACGTTCCGACGATGACAGCAGCGTCGTCGCTCTCGTGTTCGCGCACGTAAACAGTCGCCTCGCGGCAAGCTGTCCACTTGGACAGAACCTCTAGCAGCTCTTGCTTAGTCATCACACCACTCCTAGGCATTGCGAACACCCCAAGCTCTGCCCGCACGCAGGGCAGCCGTTCATCGCGTTTTCGTCGTCCGACTCGCGCTGGTCGATCAGCGCGTCTAGTAGACGCCTTGCCCACCGCTCGTTGCCGTGCGAGCGACACTCGCCAGTGCGACAGGCGTCGAGCGCATCCAGGGCAGATTGCAGGCGCTCCGTGCTGAGCCTGCCGAGCGCGTCGGCGTTGCCGTCTATCGCGAGCTGTACGTCGTCGGCAGTGCAGCCAGCAGAGCAGCATCCGCACACGTCGCCGGCGTCGATATCAGAGACGCTCTGGTAGTAGGTAGACATTACTCCACCGCGCCGTCTGCCATCTCGGCTACAGACATCCTCGGGACACGCACTGTGGGGCGCTGCGACGCGTTTTCGTTTTCCGCGTCGGCTAGAGCCAGTTCCTGCAACATCCACTCGGTTTTGAGATGGAGCTGCTGCCGGCGCAGCAGGCAGCACGCGGCGCAGGCGCACCAGCAACTCGCCAGCGACGTGCACAAGACAGCGCGTGCACGTCCGCTCCTCGAGCAATGCGAGCGCATCGTCCTCCTGCCGGTGAACGTCGCAGCCGTGAAGGCGGCACGCATCGAGCACGCGCACGGCCTTTTCGCGGAGCTCGACGGTCGCGGCGTGCACGGTGAAGGTGTCGTTCTGACGTGCAGCGGCGACCAGCGCGCAGAGGTCGGCGGGCGCGCTGCAGACTGCGCAGAGATCTGCGTGGCAGGCGTCAAACACAGGCCGCCTCCAAGATCGCCACCGCTTCGCGGAACGACTTGCGGGCTTGCAGCGCCGCGAAGCGGCCACGGGCACGGCCATCGACGAAGGACTTGTCCTTGCCGCGCGTGCTTGCGCGCTCGGCAAGCCGCGTGGCCGACGCGAGTGTCAGCTGCGTGGGGAGCGAGATGAGAGCGCGTGCAACCTGGGCCATGTCCAGATTGTATAAAGCGTCTTTATGAAGCGCAAGCTTTTCTCGCGCGCAGCGTCACCGCCCCGCGGAGGCTCGCCCGAGGTGCACGGTGTTCTCCGCGATCGATACAAGCCCGGGCATCGCATACCCGTGAACGACGAGCTGGCGGGCCAACTCGACCTCGATGTCGGGACGGTCGCCAAGCTGGTGACGCAAGATCACCGCGGCGACTTCGTCTTCGGGAACGTTCGCGCCGAAGCGCAGAACATTCCCGTCGTCGATCCTGACATCCATGGACTCGGCTACCGACACGGCCCATAGGCCAGCGCGGTCAGCCAATACGTGCAGACTCGTTCGCGTCACGGATGTCCCCCCACGTCGTTCGTGGATCGGAACCTATGCTCGCTGCAACTGTGATCACAGTCGCAATATCAATTGCGGGGGGGCTTGCGTGGTTTTGTGGGTTGACCGCGTTCCTTCGATTGGCGGCCGCCCGTGTCGTCCCTTTTTTGGGAGGGCGGCGTGGAAGGATCGGCCGCTCGCATCGCGTCCGCGCTCGCCTCGAACTCGGCTTGTGTGAGCTGGCCTCGGATGATGCGCACCAGCCCCTTGCAGTCCGAGACGGTGGGCGCTCTGCCCTCCGGCCACCGGAAACTTTCGAGGCTCCGTCTCTCTTCGGGGGACAGGGACGTCCCAAGTGAGCTATCCAAAAACTCGCTCAGGACATCGAGCCGATACTGCTCGCGCTGCTGGGCTAGGTCGGGGCGATCGAAGAAGTCCGGCGGCTGTTGAAGCGCTGCTGCAGCTGCGACTCGCTGCTCGGCGCCGAAGCCTTCGTCCTTCGTCCAGTTGTTGATCGTGATGTACGTGCGCTTGACGGTCTTCGCGAATGCGGACTTCGGAATCTTCCGGCGTTTCAGCTCCGCGGCAAGGAGCTGCCCTGGCGTTTGCCTCATCGGCACCGAGTCTAGTTCGTATAAGTATGTCACCGCACTATACAGTCGTTTTACCTAGCCGCTGCATGTTGGCACCCGACCGACCCTAGTTCAAAGCGTTTCCGCCATGTGCGCTTTCCTTTGACGGCGAGCCGGGAGCTTTATAGAGTTCCTTTATATGGGAAAACTCGCCGACTGGCTGGCCGCTCAGCCGCGTGGAGCCACAGCCCGACTCGCTCGGAAGACTGGGCTTACGTACATCACCGTGTGCCGCGCGCGAGACGGTCACCGCATCCACAAGCAGACGGCCGAGCTGATCGCCGAAGCCCTTGATGGTGCTGTGAGCGCAGACGACATGCCGCACGTGAAGGCCGGTGGCCATCGCGACGAAGACGCCGACGACGCCGAGCCTCGCCGCGTCGCCTAGCCGTCACTGCCTACGCAACACGGAAGCCGGGGGGCCACACCGTGAATCTGACGCTCGTCAACGAACAAGATGTGTGCGCTGTGCAAGGGGGCCTTCTCACGAAGCGTCCTGCGCGCTGCGTTCGAGAGGCACGGCAAGCTGGTCCCACTCGCGTCCCCCGCGACCCTGGCTTGCCGTGCCCTTCACCTTTTGAGGCATGCGCATGAGCGGCGCCAATGACTTGCGCACAGAGCAGACGTGGTCGACTGGGGAGTCGGGCCTGTCGGCCTTGTGCCCGAGCAACTCGGCGTCGGAGTGTTCGCCATTCACTCTGGCGCCGGGGAGCTCGCCTTTCTCCGAGCAGCCCCTCGGCGTGCTCGAGTTCGTGCTGCTCGGCTTTGTACTCGGCGTGATCGTCACCGCCACGCTGTTCGTCACGCAGCTTGAGCACATCCTCATATTCGCGCGTCGCATCGTGGTGGATGAGCGCGCACCCGTGGCCGACCCGGAGACGCGATGAGTAATCCAACGGCTCATGCGCTCGAGCACGACCCGGCACAGAGCCAGTGGTCCACGCCGATGTGGCTCGCTCGCAAGATGGCTGCCTGGTGCTGGCGTGGAGCGCGCGTGCTTGAGCCGTGTGCCGGCGAGGGCAACTTGATCGCAGCGCTGCTCGAGCTCGGGCACCTGCCCTCGAGCATCATCGCGATTGAGAGGGACCCGCGTTTTGCCCTTCACCTTCAGGAGCGCTTTCCGCGCGTGTCCGTGACGTGTGGTGACTTCCTCGAGCTGCCCTGTGCGCCTCGCATCGACTGCGTCTTGATGAACTCGCCGTTCGAGAAAAACGCGCAGATGCACTTCGCACTCAAGGCGCTCGAGACGGCGCGCGAGTGCGTGCTGCTCGCGCCGACCAACATCGAGTTTTCGCTCACGCGTGACGAGGAGATGTGGCGCACCAAGGCACAGGTCGCTCGGCGCGCGCGTCTGCCTGTGCGGCCTCGTTTCGGCGGTCCGCACACGGCGTCGTTCGACAGCGTGGTGCTGAAACTGAAGCGGCGCGATGGGCCGCGGCGGGACGATGAGATCGCTCAGGTGAGCGAGGAGGTTTGGCGCCCGTGATGTTCGACGCTTCCGGACCGAACGGCACCATCCGCGTCACGCGCTTGCGCGATGAAGACGCGCTCGTCGACGCTAACCTCGAGCGTCGCGTTCTGGGTGCGTGCCTGATGCTTCCGCACTGGCTGCTCAACATCGAACTGACTGCGCGCGACTTTCACGTGGAGTCGCATCGCGAGATCTTCCGCGCCATGTCGTTCGTGTTCAACGAGCACAACACGTGCGACACGCTGCACCTGATAGCTCAGCTCGCGGACGCAGGCGCTCTCAGCCGCGTCGGCGGCGAAGAGTTCATTCGCGACCTGACAGACATTATTCCAGATCGCGACGCGGCCCCGCCTACCAAACGCCTGCGCCGTCTGGCGCTGCTGCGACGGCTGCGACGGATGGCCGCGCTCTACGGCAGTAAGGTCGACGACGCAGAAGCCTCGGCCAAGTACCGCGAGGAGATCAGGGTCCTCGAGGACGAACTTGCCAAGATCGACGGGAAACAGGCGGCGTCGACGCATCGCCTCACGCCGCTGTGGAAGACGCTGGGCGAGTGGGGCTCGCTACGCACGCAGCCCCCGCCTCGCGAGTGGACCCTAATGCGCCCGGACGAGGAGACCAACGGCATGGCCAACCCTGTGGGCCTCCTGCCTCGCGGTCGGGTCGGCATGGTGGTGGGCCCCGGTGGTGTCGGCAAGTCGTTCGCGCTCACGGGCATGGCCATCGCCGTCGCGACGGGTCGCAAGTGGCTCGATTACTTTCTCGTCCCCAAGGCTGGCCGCGTGCTGCTCGTGCTCGGCGAAGAAGACGCCGACGAGATGGCTCGGCGTCTTCATGCGGTCGTCGCCGGCATGCGTCTCACCGACGATCAGGTTGCGATGCTCGAGCGCAATCTGGTCGTGATGCCTCTCGCTGGCGAGATTGCCGCGCTCGTTCACCAGGACGGCAAGGGCACAGTCGAGAGCGACATGATGGCGTTCCTGCGCATGCAGGCCGGCGACGTCGATTGGATGCTGATCATCTTCGACCCGCTGTCACGCTTCGCAGGCACCGACACCGAGAAGGACAACGCTCAGGCGACAGCCTTCATCCAGACCGCGGAGACGCTCTGCCGCCTTCCCGGCAAGCCTTCGGTGCTCTTCTCGCACCACAGCAACAAGCTCTCACGCGCCGACGATGCAGGGCGCTCCTCGGCCGCCGATGCACGTGGCGCCAGTGGGATCACGGACGGGGGCCGCTGGTGCTGCAACTTCAAGCGCCGTGATGGCGGCGGCGTGTCCCTCGAGTTCACCAAGAACAATGATGGTCCGGACTTCGCCGACAAGGTGGCGCTCGAGCGCGGTGAAGGCGGCTACCTTCGCGTGCAGTCTAGGGCGGCCTGCCAGGCGGCCGACGAGCGAGAAAGAGTCCAGCGCGACTCCGCGGCGCGCCAGAAGGTGATCGCCGCCCTCACCGCCGCCCCAGGGCAGTCCAAGACGAAGCTTCGAAGCTCCACGCACCTCGAGCGCGGTCTCGTCTGCGACCTGGTCGACGATCTCGTCGAAGACGGAACGCTCATCGAGGAGCCCAAGCACAGCTACCGCATCCGTCCCCAGCAAGGAGCGTTTGGCCATGCCCGAGACTGACGGTTTTAGACCCGTCCCGGACGGGTTGCGGACGGGTCGCGGACGGGTTGGTTCAGGCCGTCCCGGACGGGTGCGGACGGGTTGTTTTCACCCGTCCCGGACGGGTTGCGGACGGTCTCGGACGGGTGCCTTCGCGCGCGCGTCAGAGTCTGATCTCTCTCTGATCTCTCTTCTTTTCTGCTCTCTTCTCTCTCTCTTCACCGTCCTGCCGAAGGCAGAGAGGACGGAGAAGAGAGATCAGACGCGCGCGACCCGTCCCGGACGGCCTGCGGACGGCTCTGAAAACTGCACCCGTCCGGAAGCCCAGCGGACGGGTTGGTTGCGGTGTGCCGAGCCCGTCGTCCCGCCCCGGCCTTCCTCCCCCTGCGGGGGCGGCCGGTACGGGTCCCTCGCGGGCTTTGGTTGGGGTGGGGAGGGAAGAGCGTGACCAAGCCAAGGAACGCCAAGGGCATCCCCCGCCTCGCCGCCGGCACCGAGCCCTCGGCACTCCTGAGCATCCTGTTCGGCCGGCTCCGGTTGAAGAAGCAGGTCCTCGCGGCGTGTGCCCGGGGGGACGACTTGCAGCGCGACCTGCTGCTCGAGCAACGCGACGGGCTCGCACGCGTGCACATCGGCTTGGTCACGGGCGAGGCGACGCCGTGAAGAAGATCACCCCAAACATCTTCGTGGGCATCGACCAGGCCGCGAGCTCGGGCTGGTGCATCGTGGCGCACGGCAACGTGCACACCCACGGGGTGGCCAAGGGCGCGCAGGACATTGTCACGGTGGTGGGCACCGTGCTGGCGCTGTCGGGCGGCAACCTCGAGCGCGTGCTGGTCTGCCTCGAGGACCACTCGGACATCCCGCTGGGCAACCGAGCGCGCTTCTCAGCCCGTCAGGGGGCGCCCACCCGCAACGCAGCCACCTTGCTCGGCATGGGCGACGCACGAGGCGCCTGGAGGCACGAGTTCGCCCGCAGCGGCCATCCCGAGCGCCTGCGCATGCTCGTCACCAGCGAGGACTGGCGCATGGGCGTCTTGGGCGTCTCCAACCGCCGCGGCACCGACGCGCTCAAGGACGAGGCCAAGCGTTGGGCCGCGGCGCGCGTGGGCGAGCTCGTCGCCGACGACAACGAGGCCGAGGCCATCGCGATCGCGACGTGGGGCAGCATCCACGGACTCGCTCGTTTGGAAGGGCGGCGCCTGGGGCTCCGGCAGAAGGCACGCGTCAAGCGCGAGGCGGGCAAGCAGCTCGGCATGCCGGACTTCTCGCGACCGAAGGTGCTCGGGAGGGAAGCGTGAACCGCGGCCGCAAGACCGAGTCGCCTTCGCAGCGGGTCGCGACGGTCAGCGTCGAGCTCGTCTCTGGGCTGGCGCGCGATTGGCCCGAGCACGGTGGCTACGACAACCTGCGCGGCGCGGTCATCTACGCGGTGTACGCCGAGCTCGCAGCGGCCTACGGCCTGTTCGCGCCGCGGCTAGAACAGGTCGAGCCGCGCATGCCGGAGGACGTGGCTCACGTTCTGCGGTTTCGAATCTCGCTGTCCTCGCCGATGCTGGCGCTCGACCCGTACCTGTTCGGCTGCGTGCACGAGACGCTCTCTGGCTACCACCTGGTGAACGGCGAGGTCGTGCCGTCGAACGGACGGCGCAAGGCAGGCGTCCACTTCACGCCGCCCGAGCTCGCCGACAAGGTTGTGGCTCGCACGGTCGAGCCGCTGCTCAAAGCTCTGAGCCCGAATGCGTGCGTGCTCGACTTGCGGATTTGCGACCCATCGGTTGGCGCAGGCGCGTTCTTGCTGTCGCTGGTGCGCTACCTGGCGCCGCGGGTATTGCTTCTCGGGCTGGCCAGTAATTTGGACGAAGCCAAGCGGCTGGTCGCGATTCACGTCGCGCGCGGAGTCGACAAGTGCCCCTTCGCTGTCTACGCGGCGAAGCTTGCGCTGCGTCTTGAGTGCCGCGCCGACCGCATGCCGGCGGACTGGCTCGACGACAACATCCGCGTAGGGGATGCGCTGGTGGGGCTAGACCGCGAGCAGTTCATCCGCTTCGACTGGGCAAAGAAGCGCGAAGCGCAGCCGTTCCTCGAGAAGATCTACGACGATGCGATTGCTGCTGGTGCGCAGCTGCGCGCCGTGCGCATGGCGGAACTGTCCGAGCAAGCGAGGGCCGTCTGATGGCCTTCCACCAGATTGAGATGCTGCGCATTGAAAGCGAGTTCCACGCGCTCGCAGGCGGTGGCGTCTGGGACCGCATCGAGGACGGCCTGTGGCTCCGCCGACAGCGAGAGCACGCGGCGTGGGCTGCGCACGGCCAGTGGTGGCGCAGGACGGCACTCGGCAAGCACGCCATGGCGGAGGGAGCCAGGGCCAGAAACGAACGCCTCAAAGCGGTGGTCGTCTCCGTGCGCGGTTGTGAGGCCTGCGGAAAGCCCTTTCCGGTAACAGCATCGCAGCACCAGCACAGTCGCGGACGCGTTTGCTCTGCCGCGTGCAGAGGTCGCGCACGTCAGAACGTCAAGCTTGTGCACTTGCACGGAGAGCGCCTACCGCTTGCGCGCTGGGCGGAGCGATACGGCATCGCGCTCTCAACCGTGTGGAAGCGCCGCAACGAAGGTTGGTCTGTGCTCAAAGCGCTCGAGACGCCGGTGCGTCGCCGCAGCGCTGCACGAACAGGAGGATGATCCCATGAACCTGCGCAACGTCCTCATCGCGATTCTCATCCTGGTGCTGCTGTCGCACTTCGTCGGCGTTTCCTTCGCCTATGGCGGGCCGCTGAGTCTGCTGGTGTTCGTCGTGCTGATCTGCGCCCTGGTCGGTGCGCTGTGAGCCCCGAAGTCTCGTCATGAATGATGACGGACGGCTGGCCGACCTTGCCGAGCAGTGCGCATCGCTGCGCGCCGAAATACGGCACGTCGAAAAAGTTCTCGAAGAGATGGCAGCGGCCCTTTCGACGCGAGAGGCCGAGGCGCGCGAACTGCATCGTCAGAACGCGGAAATGAGAAACCTCATCTCCGACGATCACGCAGAGCGCGCAGCACGCCGGTATACGCGGCACGAGCTCGTGACGAAGTGGGAGGAGCTTGCGCGCGAGCTGGCGTTTAGCAGCGCGTCCTACAGCGAGAAGGCATTGCTCAAGCAACGCCTCGTGCACCTGTGGCAGCTCGCCGACCGAGCGATGGGAATCGCCAAGTGACGATCAAACAGTCGCTACCACCGCTCGAGGAGTGCGAGACGCTCGCAGAGCAGATCCGACGCTTCCAAGTAGATGCCGCCTCAAAGCAGCGTCGGCTCGAGTCGAAGCTCGCGAAGAAACAACGCGCCAAGAAACGACGCGGTCAGCGCAAGACGCGCAAGGAAAGGTCGCAACGCCGGTGATGATGATCTGTGTGCACGACCTGCCGCTAGAGATCGTCGTTTGGATGCACGGCGGCTTCTGTGGCCTCGCCCTCGGCAGCCACCTCGAGCGCCTTCGGCTGGAACGCAAAACCAAGAACGTACGCGAGTGCAAAGCGCATCCGCAGAACGAGGAGTGACGGACCATGGGCAAGTACAAGAACACGCACGGCGACATCGACAACAGCAGCGGCGCATCAGACATCGAGGCCGCTGCCTTCGCGACAGAGCCGCAGAGCTCGAGCACGCTGGCCGACATCACGGCCAGTGCAGCAGCAGAGACGCCCGCAGAGAAGGAGAAGCGGGAGAGCAAGCCGCGCGTCGAGCGCACCATCGAGGAGGATCTGCAGCGCCTGTATGCAAAGCACGCTCAGAAGGTGAGTGAGCTACGCGAGGCACTGGCCACGCTCGAGGCACGCAAGGCGCGACTGAGCGCAGAGCTGCAGGCCGCCGAGATACCGCTGAACAAGATCGTGTCCGTCATCGGGCAACCCCCGTCCGCTGCACAGATGATCGAGTCGCAAGGCTCGTCACCCCTGCAGCCCACCTTGTCCGGCAACGTCGACGACCTCGGCCCCGCCGCCGCATCCGCCGTGCCGCCCCAGCTGCTCGAGGGACAGGTGGTCCGCGTCGGCAACGGCGAGCCGGGGAACGAAGTCGCTCCACTCACCTGAGCTGGGCAACCCCCGTGCCAACAGTGCTGGGG
>JACDGR010000529.1 GCA_013821525.1 Actinomycetota bacterium | reverse complement strand
CCCGCCCCAGCCTCCGTTAAGGCAGCGCCACGTACTGGCCGAGGAAGCCTCGAGCCGACGCCGTGTCGAGCCGATAGTCGACGTTCGTCGCCCTGCAGACGAAGTCGCCGGTGATCGTCGTGCCGGCGACGATGTTCGTCTCCGTCAAGCCCGCACCGAGGAAGTTCGGGCCGCCCGAGTCGCCGTAACACGTCCCACCGTCGCCTGTCGACGGGTTCATCGACGCCCGGATCCAGGTCGAGGTGAGTGCGTTGACCGAGCCGGTCGCGACATAGCGGATGTCTGCGTAATGGAACGTCGCGCCGCCCGCGCCCATCGTCACCGACTGAGCGCCGTAGCCGACCGATGTGATGCCGTCGCCGTGCTTGAGCGAGTCGAGTTGCCCGAGCTTCGGCAAGCGAGCGGGGGTGATTCCCGTGACCGGCTGCGTGAAGACGATCACCGCGAGGTCATGCGGATCGCTTTGGCTCTTGTTGTACGCAGGGTCTGCGTGCCACTTGCCCGTGTAGGTCTTGCCGGTCTCCGCGTTGTAGCTCGGGTCGAAGGTGACCGAGACCTGGCCGTCTCCTTCGCAGTGTGCAGCGGTCAAGAAGACGGTCGGCGAGATCAGCGTTCCGGTGCAGACCTCCCACGTCCCGTCCGAGTACGCGTGCGGCGCGAGCATCGCTCCGACCTCGGGATGGCCCGTCCCGTCTGGGCCTCCGTTCGTGATCGCGTGGGCGGCAACCGCCAGCACGAGCACCGACACGGCCGCGACTGCCGTCAGCAGAACATTGCGCATGCATCTCTCCCCGTCGAGTTGTGGTGGCTCAGCGAGCCATCGATAGACGATCGACGATAGCCGTTCGCTTGTGGTGTTTCCAACTTATGCGACGGGAAAATCAGTCTTCGTGCTCCGTCCGAGTGGCCGGTCGGCTGCCGGGTCAGCGCGCGCTCGGGCGTCGGAGTCTGGCTGCTCTACCTCACCTAGGCGATCACGGTCAACGCCGCGCTCGGCTGGCAGGGGAAGGGCTAGTCGGCTAGCGGTGGTGCGAGCGGGCGGCTCGCAATCGCAGCGCCACGTGCGCGCGGGCGCCGCACCTTCAACCACTGCGCGACGAAGTACGAGCCGACGACAGCAAACCCGGCGAAGAGCTGGGCGCCGACCGTCTCCCAGGTGGGTACGAGCTCGAACCAACGCGCCCACCAGCCCGGGAACCGAACGCCCAGGTTCGTGCTGGAGAGCCACCCGACATCCTGCAGTGTCCGCGCGCTGCCGCCGACCATCACGACGAGGACGACGCCCAGCATGACACCGGTGACGACGAGCATCCGCTTGTAGGGCAGCTTCTGCTGCAGGAAGAACGTTGCGATGCCCACGGCGACCGTCGCGGCGAGACCGATCGCTACACCCTCTAGGACTGTCGTCGTTCCGGCCTGGAGCTGGAGGTTCTGCAGGAACAGCACGACCTCGAACCCTTCGCGGTAGACGCTCGAGAAGCCGAGCGCAACGAGCCCGATCACCTGGGCACTGAGCACGCCCGCCTCAGCGCCGCGCGCGAGCACCCGCTTGCGCTGGGCGTTTCGCTTGCCGATCCACTTCGTCCAGTACACCTTGTGGAAGAACCAGTTCATGATCACGAGCAGGACGGCGATCGCCAGGAGGCCCGTGACGGCCTGGAGCTTGTCGCCGTACTGGCTGAACTGCGAGAGGATCGCCTGGGCGATGAACCAGGTCGCCACCGTCGCTGCGAACGCGACGCCGGCCCCGAGTGCGACCGGGCGGCGCAGGTTGCGCTGGGCACCGAGCATCGAAGCGGTGACCGCGGCGAAGATCAGGACCGCCTCGAGGCCCTCGCGGAAGACGATCACGGCGCTGTTCGCGACGACGACTGCGTGCGAGGTCGCCTGTGTCGCCTGGGTCGGGTCGGCCGGCCCTTGCGAGGCGTAGACGACCCCGCCGACGAGCGCGGCGAGGATCGCGCCCGCGAAGATCCAGATGCCCCAGGCCTGGTTGAAGCGCCTGCGCTTGACGTCGTCGCAGAAGATCTCGTCGGCCACCTCGCAACCATAGCAACGGTGT
>JACDGR010000528.1 GCA_013821525.1 Actinomycetota bacterium | reverse complement strand
GTCACAGACCGCGCGCGACCGCGCACGTCGGCTCGCACCGCAGGCGCTCGTCTTCGCAGATGCGGATGAGCTGCTCGCGCGACCCGATGTCGACGCGGTCGTGATCACCGCGCCGAGCGGCCTGCATGCGTCGCTTGCGATCGCGACGCTCGAGACGCAGCGTCACCTCTTCCTCGAGAAGCCGATCGCCTCGACGCTCGAAGAGGGGCGCCGGGTCCTTGCTGCCTCGCGTGGCGATCGCGTCGCAGTCGTCGGCTTCAACTGGCGCTTCCAGCCGCTCGTCGCGAGAGCGCGCGAGCTCGTGCTCGCAGGCGCGATCGGCGAGGTTCGCGCCATGTCGACGGCGTTCTGCGAGCCCGGGCTGCAGCCAGGTTGGAAACGCGCCCGCGCCGAGGGAGGCGGTGTGCTCCTCGATCTTGGCTCGCACCACTTCGACCTCATCCAGTGGCTCCTCGCTGCGCAGGTCGAGCGCGTCGAGGCGTCACTGCGCTCGGAGGAGAGCGACCAGGACTCTGCGTCCGTGCGGCTCTTGCTCGATGACGGCCGCGTCGCCTCGTCCTTCTTCTCCTTCCGTGCCGCGCGCGCGCACTCGTTGGAGCTCTTCGGTGAGCGTGGCGTCATCCGCATTGACCGTTACGCCCGCACGCTCTCTCTCCATGGCCGGCGCGCTCGCGTGGCGACCCCGTCCGTCCTGGCGTGGCGTGCACGCGCGTTTGTTCAGCGAGGCAGCGAGCCCTCCTGGACACTGTTGCTGCAAGGGTTCGTCGACGCCGTTCGCGGCGCCGAGGTCGAGTTGCCCACGCTCGCTGACGGTCTGCGTAGCCTTGAAGTCGTCTCGGCCGCCGAGCACGCTGCCGCTTCGTCCTGATGCGCATCCTGCTTGCTACCGACTGGCCCGGGGAGGGCGGAGGCGTCGAGAACTACGTCGCGCTGATCGCGCGCGCGCTCCGTGCGGCCGGAGACGAGGTGCGCATTCTGACGAGCAGTGCCGGCGGAGGCGCTGCCGTCGCCGACCACGTCGCCTTCGGCACGCATCGAGTTCTGCCGCAGAGCGTTCTGCAAATTTCGAATCCCGCTGCAGCCAGAGGGATGCGCCGCGCCGTCGCCGACTTTCGGCCCGACGTGGTGCACGTCTCGATGTTCGAGATGCATCTGTCGCCGTCCGTGCTCTCAGTGCTGGGAACGGTGCCGTTCGTCGCGAACATCGCGTACTACAAGCCGATCTGCCCGATCGCGCTCAAGCTCCTGCCGGACGACTCGCTCTGCGTCGTACAGCCAGGCCCGGTCTGTTGGCGCGGCGGTTGCACGTCGCTCCCGCAGTGGGTGCGGGACCGCCCGCGCTATGCGCGGATTCGACGGGAGATCGATCGAGCGGCCCTGGTGGTCACCTGCAGCCGCTGGATGCAGGGCGAGCTCGCGCAGGCAGCGATCGACGCAGACTGGGCGTCCTGGCCCGTCGAGCCGCCTGGACCGACCTTTCGCCGCGCGCCTGCGGCCGATCCGCTCTTCGTGTTCGCCGGGAGGCTGACGCGTGAGAAGGGCGTCGAGCTGCTCGTGCAGGCGCTTGCGCTGGTTCGCGCGCGCGGCGTCCCGGCACGCCTTCGCATCCTGGGCGACGGCCCATCGCGCCAACGCCTCGAGCGCCTCGTCGACGAGCTCGGTCTCCAGGACGCAGTCGAGTTCCTCGGGTGGCTCGCGCCCGATCGCGTCGAGGAGCAGCTCCAGCAGGCGTGGGCACTCGTCGCACCCTCGTTGTGGGCGGAGCCGCTCGGGATGGCCGAGCTCGAGGCGATCGTGCGCGGTGTGCCCGTGATCGCGAGCACCGCGGGCGGCCACGCCGAGACGATCGAGCACGAGGTCAGCGGACTGTTGTTCCCGAACGGCGATGTCGATGCGCTCGCCGGCCATCTGGCCGCTGTCGCTTCCGGCGGCGCGTTCGGCACGCACGCACTTCCCGATGACACGGTGCGCGCAGTTCAGATGAGACACGATCTCGACCAGCACATCGCATGGCTACGCGGCAAGTTCGCGAGCCTCGCTCGATGAGCGCGGACGAGGCGTCCGG
>JACDGR010000527.1 GCA_013821525.1 Actinomycetota bacterium | reverse complement strand
TTGCAGCTTGACGACGGGCATGTAGACCCCGTCGGGTTGGACGATCCCTCCGTCATTGAAACCGTCCCACTCGAGGTCGAGCAACTTGTGACGCGGAACGACCCGACTCGACAGGATCGTGCGCACGCGGTCGCCGTGCGCGTTCTGGATCCAGACAGCGATTCGCTCGCGGGTGCGCAAGCGGAACCGAACGATCGCCGTCTTGTGTGCGACGAGTGCACTGTCCGGCGAGAACAGCGCGGTGACCGAGGTGCCCGAGATGGGGGACTTCGTCAGTTTCGCTCCCTCGGTGATCGCGAACGCGACCGCAGTCGCCGCGAGCAGGGCGAGGACGACCACCGTCGACAAGACCCGGGCCACGAGCGGACGATTCTACGCCAACGCTCCAGATCCCCTCCGGGGTCTGAATCGACGCAGGCGTCAGTCGGCGGCCAGCTCGAGACGACGGCGCCGCTCACGCCGACCACGCCACTGCACGATCAACCAGCCGAGCAGCGCCGCAATTCCGGCCGCAAGCGCCACCTCGATGATCGTCGTAGCGTAGGGAACCTCGACCAGCTTGATGCCGGAGAGGATCAGCGTGAACGCGAATGCGGTGCGCAGCGCCCGCTCGGGGACCTTGATCGAGAGGTGCGACCCGATCAAGACGCCCGGAATCGAGCCGACGAGCAGCCACGCCATCGCGTGCAGGTCGACGTTCCCGTGCAGGAGGTGGCCCGCTCCAGCGACCCAGAGGAGGAGCGCTGCATGCAACAGGTCGGTGCCGACGATCCGCGGAGCGGTCAGCGGATAGAGCAGCAGCATCGCGAGCCCGAAGAAGGTCCCTGAACCGACGGACGTGAGCCCGACGACGAAGCCGCAGGTCGCACCGACGATGATCGCTGCGATCTTGTCGCGGCGTGAGAGGTGGAGGTCCGCCTCGGCCTCCTGGCCCTTGATGAACATCTTCAGCGCGAAGCCGATCCCACCGAGGATCAGCGCGCCACCGACGACGCGGCCCATCGTCGACTGGGTCGCATCGGAGAACGAGCTTGCGATCTGCACGCCGACGAGCGAGAGAGGCGCGGAGCCGACGAGCATCCAGAGCGCAAGCGGCACGTGCACGTTGCCGAGCTGGCGATGACGCAGCGCGCCGAACGACTTGAAGACGGCGCCGTGGAGGATGTCCGTGCCAACCGCCGTCTTAGGGTTGAAGCCGAAGATGAGGATCAGCATCGGAGTCATCAGGCTGCCGCCGCCCATCCCGGTCATCCCGACGAGCACGCCAACGGCGGCGCCCGCGATCACGAATTGCCAGGTCACCCTTGCGGCGCTCCCGGGATCGGGCAGCTGACGAAGGGACGGCCGCGCAGAAGGCACATCAGCTTGTAGGCCTGGCAGCCGGTGCAGAAGCCGGTCGCCGCAGCGAGCAGTGCGAGTGCGGCGACCAGGAGCCCGAGCCCGACCCCGACGGTGTGGGCGCCGAGCGCATAGGCAACCGACCCAGCACCGAGGACGACGAGCCCGACGATGTTCGCGGCGCGAGGCGGACGCGCATCCTCGAGCGGCCCCTCGCCGAAGCGTGGCTGGATCAGCTCGAAATAGGCGAGGCACGGCAGGCAATAGCGCCGGCCGAAGGTCAGGCCGATCGCAAGCTGCAGTGCCAGCAACGCAAGCAAGGGCCACCAGCCCGATGCGACTGCAAGCACCGAGACGAGCCCGACGACCGCCTGGTTCGTCCGCGGCGCGTGCGCGTCGATCACGTCGAGATCGCGATAGGGATCGGCCCGGCGCTCGACGGGATGGGCACCCCTCATCTAGGCGGTCGCCTCGACGACCATGCCGGCTCCGACGGTGTCGTTCGTCGCCTCGTCGATCAGGATGAACGAGCCAGTCGCGCGGTTACGCGCGTACGGATCCACCGCGAGCGGCTCCGCGAGGCGGAAGCGCACGACACCGAGATCGTTCAGCTGCATCGTCCCGGCGACAGCACGATCCTCGAGCGTCGCGATGTCGATCACCGACACGATCTCGTCCACGCGCGCGGGGACGGTGCGCGTCGTGTGCTTGACGA
This sequence comes from Actinomycetota bacterium, assembly GCA_013821525.1. Classification (GTDB taxonomy): domain Bacteria; phylum Actinomycetota; class Thermoleophilia; order Gaiellales; family Gaiellaceae; genus PALSA-600. The sequence continues at coordinate 22 of JACDGR010000527.1, read as the reverse complement.
GCAGGCGTGCTCGCTCCTCGAG
>JACDGR010000526.1 GCA_013821525.1 Actinomycetota bacterium | reverse complement strand
GCTCGTCAGGCGGCCGAACGCTTTGCCGCGGAGGAGAACATCGAGGTCGAGTGGGAGCGGATCTGGAGCATCGAGCCAATCCTCTTCGACGAGACCCTGATCGGCTTCGCCGGCGAGTCGATCCGCGAGGTTTCTGGCACGTCTCACAAGCTGCCCTCAGGCCCGTTGCACGACGCCGCCGAGGTAGCTCGAGCGGGCATCCCGACCGTGATGCTGTTCGTCCAGAGCCTGCGCGGCCTCTCCCACACGAAGCTCGAAGACACGAAGACCGAGCACCTCGAGCTGAGCGTCAGAGCGCTCGACCGTCTCACCAGCAAGACGATCGCCTGGCTGGCCCGAACCTGGGTTCGCACTTGAACCAGGTTCCTGGGTCTCTCGGGAGGCCGCTCGCGCTTAGACCCTGGTACCCCACGAACCTGGTTCAGACCAGGTTCAAAGGTTCAGCGCTCGGCCCGGCTAGGCGGCAGCCTCGGCGACGACGGGGTTGCTGATCGTCCCGATTCCCTCGACCTCGACCTCGACGACGTCTCCCGGGGCGAGGGGGACCTTCGGATCGCGCGCCCAGCCGACGCCGGACGGGGTGCCGGTCAGGATCAGGTCGCCCGGGCCGAGCGTGAAGACGTTCGATGCGTACGCGATCAGATACGGGACCGAGAAGATCAGATCGGCGGTGTTCCCGTCCTGCAGCACTGTCCCGTTCAGGCGCTGGACGACCCGCAACCCGCCGCCGTCACCGAGCTCGGAGACCGGCACGAGGCGGTCGCCGAGCGGGCAAAACGTGTCGAACCCCTTCGCCCGCGTCCACTGGGCCTCGGTGTACTGGATGTTGCGCGCCGAGAGGTCGTTTGCCACCCGGTAGCCGGCGACGTGGTCGAGCGCGTCGGCTTCGGCAATGCGCCGGCCGGCCCGCCCGATCTCGACGCACAGCTCAGCCTCGGCGTCGACGTGCGTCGCCTCACGCGGGAGCACGATCTCCTCGCCCGGCCCGATCAGGGTGTTCTCGAACTTCCCGAAGATCAGGGGCACCGTGGGCGGTGCGTCGCCCAGCTCCGCGGCGTGCTCGGCGTAGTTCCGCCCGATGCAGATGATCTTCACGCGCGGATTCTTACCGATTAGGCTTGTGCCGATCCCGATCAGGAGGCCGCATGAGCTTGAGCTTCGGTGTCACCGTCCTGCCCGATCCTCCGTACAGCCGGATGATCGAGCTGATCCAGCTCGCCGAGCAGCACGGCTTCGAGTACGCGTGGACGTACGACTCCCACGTGCTGTGGCAGGAGTCGTTTCCGGTGCTGGCGCTCGTCGCCGACCGGACCTCGAAGATCAAGCTCGGGCACATGGTCACGAACCCGGGGACGCGCGAGCCGACCGTGCTCGCGAGCGCCTACGCGACGCTGCACGACATCTCGGACGGGCGCATGGTGATGGGGATCGGCCGCGGCGACTCGGCGCGCCGCTACATCGGGCAGAAGCCGGTCAGGGTGGCCGAGTTCGAGGAAGCGCTGAAGATGTTGAAGCCGTTCATGAACGGCCAGGAGGTGACCTGGAACGACAAGGAGCTGCAGCTGAAGTGGGTGCGGCCCGAGCTGCCCGAGATCGAGATGCACGTCGCCGGATACGGGCCGAAGGCGCTTGCGGTCGGCGGTCGGCAGGGCGACGGCATCATCATCCAGCTCGCCGACCCGGACATCATCCAGTGGATCATGGACACGGCGCGCAAGGCGGCGGCCGAGGCGGGACGCGACCCCGCAGCGCTCAAGTGCATCGTCAGCGCGCCGAGCCACGTCACGGACGACTTGCAGGACGCGCGCGAGCAGGTGCGGTGGTTCCCGGCAATGGTCTCGAATCACGTCCAGGATCTGATCGACCGTTACGGCACGGACGGGAGCTCGGTTCCGCAGGCGCTGACCGACTATGTCCAGGCGCGCAAGTTCTACGACTACAACGAGCACTCACGAGTCGGTGCGAAGCACGGCGAGTTCGTGACGGACGAGATCTGCGACCGCTTCTGCGTGATCGGGAACAACGACCAGATCAAGGCAAAGTTGCAGGAGCTCGCGGGAATCGGCGTCGACCAGTTCAACATCTACCTGATGACGCA
>JACDGR010000525.1 GCA_013821525.1 Actinomycetota bacterium | reverse complement strand
CGGATCGAGCGGGTCCACCCGATCCGTTCCGCGATCACCGTCGCCGCCATCGTCGGATAGGCCCGCAACAACTCCCGGACCCGTGGCTCGACCACATCCACGATCGACCCCGCCGGTGTGCGCTCGTATTTCGGCGGCGCGTCTGAGGCCAACGCCGCCCGCACCGTGTTGCGCGAGACCCCCACCACCCGGGCGATCTGCGAGATCGACATCTGCTCCGCCCGATGCAACCGGCGGATCTCAGCCCAGTCCTCCACGATCAACACCCACTTCCTCCCTGGCTCGGATCGAGCCAGGCTGTCGGCGCAGGTGGTCAACTTTCGGGTGCCACGCCCTGTTCAGTTTTCAGCTGCCGTCGACACACCGAGGCATGCCAGGTTGCGCGTTGCCCGCTGGTGCCGCGGCCTGCGTTTCTTGAGTTGCCTCGCTGCGGACGCCATCGGTGCAGATCGGAGTTCAGACCGTCATGCTTCGACGCGGCGGCGTCACCCGGCCGGCATCATCCGGCTGGACACGGCAAGCTTTTCGCGCCCGTCGGCCTCACCGACGCAGATGCCGGGGATGTGCAGCCGGCGGAACAGGTGCGAGCGGGCGGTGACGCTGTCGGGATAGTGCGCGTTGACTGCGGCAGTGTCGATCGCAGCGAGTGCATCGGCCAGTGCCGAAGTCTGTTCCCAGATCGTGTAGCTCATGAACAGCCGACTGCCGAGCAATCCGGTATGCAGCTGCTGCGACAGACACCCGGGGCGGTTCATGAGGCCTGCGGCCTGCTTCTGCCACGATGTGACGAACGCGTCGCGGTCGGAGGGGTCGACATCGTAGACGGTGATTTGGATCGTCGGCTTCTTGTGCGTCGAGTCGGGCAGCTGGGCGGTGATCGGTGTGCTCGGATCGAGGTCGGCCATGGTGAGGCCGTGCGTGGAGGTGCTGGGGTTCTGCCCGTTCGGACTCCACTCCTCGTCACCGGTGCAGATGCCTGGCACGGCGAGGCGACGGAACAGGTGCGGGTGTGCAGTCGATCCGTCCGGGTAGATGCGACGCAGCGGTTCGAAGGAGGGCTGATGGGTCGTGCCCGCGAAGGATTTGGTGCCTTCGAACACGGCGTAGTTGAGGAACATCGAGCTGCCCTGAATGCCCTGGTGCAACTGCGCCGAGATGTATCCCGGCTGGCGTTTGAAGAAGGCGGCGTCCTCGGCCCAGGCGAGCTTGAAGGCAGCCCGGTCCTTCGGGTCGACGTCGAAGACATTGACGAGGATGGTCGGCTGGATCGAGGTGTCTGCGAACTGCTGCTCGAGCTTGAGGGTCCGGTCGAGTTCTACGTGTTTCAGCACGGTCGTCTCCTTGTGTTCGATGGGGAACGAAGAGTGCGCCCGCTGCACGAAGAAGGAAAACCGTCGTTCTCGATGGACACAACAAGCCTAGGCTGTGGCGTCGCTCACGTCTTGCCCGGCGAGAACGAACTGCTCGCGCACGAAGCGGTGCGCCGGATCGCCTTCCAGGCGTGAATGCCAGTAAAGCTCCTGGTGCAACGGATCCATCGGCAGCGGGCAATCGAAGACGGCGATCGGAAGGCTCCGCGCGAGCCTGCGGATCAGGGCGCGCTGCACGGTCGCGACAAGGGGCGTCCCCGGCAGTGCCAGAAGCGCGCTGGTGAAGCCGGGGGCGACGAGCGCGACACGCGGACGGATGCCTTCGCGATTCCAGACGTCGGCGATCGCCGTGGTGCCCCACCCGTGCAGACGCGTCACGACGTGCGGCAGCTCGACGTAGCGCTCTCGTGTCATTCGGTCGAAGCGATGAACGGAGCAATCCACGGCACAGGCGAACTCGTCGTCGAAGAGCGGGGTCGTCCGCACGCCGACAGGAACGTCCTCGTGCCGTAGTCGCCACGAGCTCGGTTGCATGCTGAATTCCAGGTCGCCGGCCTCCAGCTTGGAGAACGCTGCCGACGTCATGTCGGACACCTCCATGCTGATGCCCGGCGCCAATGCCAACAGGCGAGACATCAAGTGAGGCAGGAAGCTCGTGACGGCGTAGTCGGACAAGGCGACCCTGAAGCGGCGGCGGCTGGTCGCCGGATCGAAGCGCGGCGTCGTCAGGA
>JACDGR010000098.1 GCA_013821525.1 Actinomycetota bacterium | reverse complement strand
GCAGGACGGATGACGCGGGTCGTGGCGCGCGCGCGCCGAACTCCGCAGCCGAGATGCGACGGACATGCGTCGCCAATCCGGCCTCCTCGAAGATCGCCTCGGCGAAGTCGGCCCAGGTGCAATCGCCGCTCGCGGCGACGTGGTAGACGCCGTAGGGAAGCTCCATGATCTGATGCGTGGCCGCGGCCAGGTGCCCCACGTACGTGGGGCTTCCGCGCTGGTCATCGACGACGGCGACCTCTGCGCGCTCGGCCCCCAGGCGAAGCATCGTGCGCAGGAAGTTCTTCGACGTCTCGCCGAAGAGCCACGACGAGCGCACGACCCACGCGCGCTCGCCCGCCGCTGCCTCGCCGTGCAGCTTCGTCCGGCCGTAGGCGCCGAGCGGCGACGGCGCGTCCGACTCGACGTACGGCTCGGCCTTCCGTCCATCGAAGACGTAGTCGCTCGACCAGACGACGAGCGGCACACCGAGCGCGGCCGCGTGCTGCACACCGCCGACATTGACTGCAGCCGCGCCCTGCGGATCGTCTTCGGCGCCGTCCACGTCGGTCCAGGCGGCCGAGTGCAGCACGAGGTCCGCGTGCAGATCTGCAGGTGCGGGGTGCGTGACGTCCCAGTCGGCCCGGGTCAGGCCTCTCGCAGCGGGGAAGCTCTCGCGCAGGGCGTGGCCGAGCTGGCCGCCCGCGCCGGTGATCACGACGGCGTCGCTCAGGACGCGGCGAGCTGATCGCGTTCGGAGAGGACGGGCGTGCGCGTGCTCCAGAGATCGACGACCCGCGGATCGTCCCAGGGCACCCCGTGCTCGTCGGGATCGGCCGGGTCGTACTCCTCCGTCACGAAGTAACAGAAGAGACAGTCGGTGAGCGCCTCGTACCCGTGCGCGTTCGTGCCCGTGACGTAGAGCGCGACCGGGTTGTCCTCGCCGATGTCCTCCGTGAACGTCTCGCCCGTCTGACGGTCGAGCACGACGACGCGCACCATTCCCTGCAGGCACAGGAAGAGGTCGTCCTGGCCGCGCTCGTGGTAGTGGAGTGCGCGGATCACGCCCTGGCGCGAACGCGCGAGGTTCGCCTGGCGGATCGGCTTCGGTAGCGCACCTGATCGCATCAGTTCCATGAAGAAGCCGCGCTCGTCGTCGTGCCGCTGCAGCGGAAATCTCTTGACCACCTACTTGTTCACTCCCGTCTCCTCGATCAGGCGGCCGAGGTCCGCGAGGTCGCCCCAGTGCTTGCCTCCGTCGTGCCACCAGCCCTCCACCCGCCGCACGTCGAGGTCGCCGCGCTCCGCGTAGACACGGTTCACGTCGGTGATCTCGAGCTCTCCGCGGCTCGACGGTGCGAGCGTGTCGATGATCTCGAACACGTCCGGCGGGAAGCAATAGAGGCCGACGACCGCGTCGCTCGAAGGCGGGCCGTCGTAGCGCAGGTCGACGATGCCGGCCTTCTCGACGATATCCGCAACCGCGCCATCCTCGCGGTAGGCGACAACGCCGAAATTCTCGGGGTCCGGGACGTCCTTCACGAAGACCATTGCGCCGTCGCGCCACCCGGCGATCGCAGCGGCCTGTGCGTGCTCGAAGATGTTGTCGCCGAGGCACACAACGAGTTGCTCCCCTGCGGCGAAGTCACGCGCCATCCCGACGACCTGCGCGATCCCTCCGGCCTCGACCTGCACCTTGTACGAGAGGTCGAGGTCGAACAGTTCCTCGTCTCCGGCGCGCGAGCGCACCCGGCCGTCGCCGAGCAGATCGATGAACTGGCCGGCGTGCTGTTGCCCCGTGACGAGCAGCACTTCACGCACCCCCGCGCGCTGGAGCAGCTGCAGTGGGTAGTAGACCATCGGCCACTTACCGACCGGCAACAGGTGCTTGTTCGTGACGCGCGTCAGCTCTTCGAGCCGGGTCGCGTTGCCGCCGGCGGCGATCAGGCCTTTCATGTGGGTGATGGTATAGCGGCCTGCCCGTCGTGACCTCGGGCGGCGACGAGTCCCGTGATGCCGGCGAGCACACCGAGCGCTGCGACGCACATCCACATCGACGCGTCGCCGTAGTTGTCGCGGACCTGCAGCCCGAGGAACGGCGTCAGCGCCCAGCCCACCGACCACGTGCTGCCAAAGACCCCCATGTAGGCGCCGCGGATGTCCGGGGGTGCGAGCGCCGCGACCACCGCCTGCGAGGTCGGCACCCACAGCATCTCGCCGATCACGAAGGTGAAGTTGACGAGCGCGATCACGGGAGCGGTTCCCCGCCAGTTCAGGAGCAGGAACGGGAGGCCCATCATCGGCATTGCGATGCCCAGCTTCAGCGAGGCCGGCACGTTGGCGGTCCAGCGCGTCAGCCGTAACTGGAACACCGTCACGAAGAGCGGGTTGACGACCATCAGGATCCCCCAGGCTGCCGGCGCGAGGTGATGGGTCGTCGTGACCGAGATCGGAAGCAGCGTCTCGGTTGCGACGTACGTCATGGTCGCGAAGACCGACGAGAGCATGAAGAGCAGGAACGGGTGGTCGCGCACGATCACGGCGAACGAACCGCGCTGCGGCGGGCCGGCGGGCGCATAGGCGCCGCCCCGCGGGATGTACCGCCAGGCGATCGTGATCGCGCTCGCCGACAGAGGGATCACGCCGAGGAACAGGTGGTTCCAGTGGCCGCCGATCAGCAGGAGGCCGCCGAGCGGAGGGCCGATCGTGACGCCGAGATTCTGGGCCACCCGCACCGAGGCGTACGCCGCCTCGTGCCGCTCCGGCGGCACGAGGTCTGCAACCATCGCCTGGTCCGCCGCACCACCGAGCGATCCGAAGACGGGCAGCAGCGACATCAGCACGAGCCCCGGCACGACATGCGGCCCGATCAGCAGGAGCGCCACGGGCACGAGGGCCATGAAGCCCCAGCCGAGGAGGATCATCGGGCGCCGCCCCACGCGATCGGAGGTGTGGCCGCCGGCGTAGCCGACGACCGCCGAGAGGACTGCGCCGACCAGGTAGGTGGCGCCGAGCGAGGTCTGCGACGCGTGGAGGTCCTTGATCGCCCAGATCCCGAGAAACGGGAAGAGCGTCGAGCCGGCGATCGAGCCCATCAGGCCGACCGCGAGCACCGGCCGCAGCGCGCGGTCGACATCGCCGCCCCAGACGAGGCGGAATAGGCGAGAGAAGAGGCTCATGGTCTACGGGACGAGCGAGGTGCGGGCGAGCAGCCAGAAGGACGCCTCGACCGCCGGGCCGATCAGGAGCGCGAAGACAACGGTACCGACGCCCACGCGCCCTCCCAATGCAAACCCCGCGACGAGCACGGCGAGCTCGATCGTGCCGCGCACGAGCCCGAGTCGGACACCGGTCCGCTTTGCTCCCACGAGCATCAGCGAGTCTCGCGGCCCGGCGCCGAGGCCGGCCCCGATGTAGAACGCCGAGCCGATCCCGAACAACACGAGGCCGGCGAGCAGGACGAGCGCGCGGATGCCGACAGGCTCGTGGGAGAGCTGCTGCACCGCGTGCAGCCGCTGCAACACGATCACGAACAGCCCGATCAAGACGGCGTTCGCCACGGTTCCCACCCCGATCCGCGCGCCGAGCGACCAGACGAGCGCGAGCACGATCACACCGACGATCTCGTTTGCGACACCGAAGGAGAGCGGCGTCCGCTTCGCGATCCCCTGGTGCAGGACGTCCCACGGCGGCAAGCCGAGCCGCGACTCGAGGAAGCAGAGGATTCCGCAGGAGAAGAGGAACAGGCCGGCGACGAGCCAGCCCAAGCGCAAAGGCAGCCCGCCGCGCAGGACGGGAGCCGTACGCACCCCTAGAGGCTAATGACTCGACCTAGTGGACCGGGATGAGCAGGACGAGCGCGCCCAGGGCGCCGACGATCGCCGCGAGGTATCTCATAGGCCCGATCCTGCTCGGGTCCGATGTTTCTTTCGTTTTGCGTGTGTATGGAATCAGAGAGCGGGCTGCGGATCTACGCGCTCGCCCGCTGACGCGCCGCGAGCACTCCGCCGAGCGCCATCAGGACGAGGCCGGCTACTGCGAAGACGATCGGCCCGCGCCAGGCGCTCGCGGAACTGCCGAAGCCGAAGAACGGCACGAGGCCGATGAACGCGTCGTTCTTCGCGAAGTGCGTCGCGGCGGCGAGGATCCCGACTGCGCCGAGGACTGCCCAGCTCGAGCGGCCGAGACGCTCGGCGAGCGCCACGTAGGCCAGGCCGCCGACTGCGATCAACGCCCACTGGAAGTCGCCGTGATGCAAGAAGTAGATCAGGCTTCCTCCGATCGTCAGCCCCGCGCCGACGTGCAGCCAGAAGGCGTAGGGATGGTGCTCCCCCACGTCGAGCGCGACGGCGACGGCGAGGAAGGCGAGGCCGATCACGAACGTGACGACCGCCGACCAGCCGCCGCCACCGGAGAGGAGGTCGGTGACGAAGAACCACCCGGTCGAGACCGCAATCAGCACGAGCAGCGGGAATCGATAGAGACGCAGCGCGAAGAGAGCGGCGGCGAGCGTCAGCAGTGCGAGCAGGAGGCGCGAGACGGCGAAGCCACGAAACGCAGAGCTGCCCGAATCGAGCCAGCCGAACCACGAGAAGAGCGCACCGACGAACGTCGCAAACAGCATGACTGCGATCACCGCGGCGATCCCGGCCGCTACCGGGTGGCGACCGTCGCGACGCAGCAGCCACGCGACCGCTTTGGCTGCCGCGAAGACGACGAGCGCGAAGCCGGCGAACGCGCCGTGGCCGTGCGTCGACGAGAAATGCCCCAGCGCGGCGAACGCGGCGCCCAGGATCGTGAAGCCGCCGGCGTAGAGCAAGAAGCTCCAGCTGCGCCACCGAGGCCTCACGATCTCCACGCGCCGATCATCCGCCCTGGGGCGGACGGACTAGGAACACCCGTGCGAGGCCCTCGGGCAGCCACCAGTTCCAGCGGCCGAAGAGCGCCATCAGCGAGGGGACGAGCAGCGAGCGCACGATCGTCGCATCGATGAAGATCGCGACGGCAAGCCCCACGCCGAACTGCTGCAGGCCGACGATGCTGCCCGCCACGAACCCGGAGAACGCGGCGCACATGATGATCGCTGCGGCCGTGACGATCCGCCCGGTGCGCTCGAGCCCGTGCGCGACCGCGGTTGCGTTGTCGGCGCCCGCGTCCCAGGTCTCCCGCATCCGCGTCACCATGAACACCTCGTAATCCATCGAGAGCCCGAACAGCATCGCGAAGAGGAAGATCGGGATCCAGCCCTCGACCTGCGCGTCGCGATAGGTGCCGAGCAGCGTCTGCCCGACGCCCCAGCGGAAGACGATCACCAGCACGCCGTAGCTCGCACTGACGGAGAGCAGGTTCAGGAGCACCGCCTTCAGCGGGAGCAGGACCGAGCGAAACGCCCGCATCAGCAGGAAGTATGTCAGGAGCAATACCGCCCCGACGAGCGCGGGGAAGTAGCGGTATGCCTGGTCGAGGAAGTCGATGCCCTGCGGCGGGCCCCCGCCCGCGAGCGCCCGTGCGCCTGCAGGGAAGCGAGCTGCCGGGATCAGCTTCGCGCGGAGGCGACGCGCGAACGCCTGCGCCCGCGGCTCTCCGTAGTCGTGGCGCGTGAGCGCGATCACCTGCGTGTAACGGCCACTCGCATCGACGAAGCGGCCTCCCGGCTGCCAGTACGTGCGCGCGACCTCCGGGTCACGTCGTAACCCGACGAGCAGACGACCGATCGCCGCGCGCACCGCAGGCGCGCGCGCATCCCCACCGCGTCCCGTGTCCACGAGCACCTGCGTCGGTGCGACGGCGCCCGGCCCGGTCGCGGCGCGAAGCACGTCGAAGCCCTGCACGGACTGGGGCGAGCGCGGGATGCCGAACGTCGACCCGGGCGTCACCGCGATCCACAGAGCGGGCGCCGCAGCGAGCGCGAGGATCGACGCACCAACGGCGAGATAGACGACCGGTCGCCGCATGATCGAGCGCGCGAGCCGCGCCCACAGCCCGTGCTCCGGGTCGACCGGCTCGATCGGCAGCAGTCGCCGCGGCGCAGGCTCGACGGAGCCGGCACGGGAGCGCAGGCGCCGGCTTGTCCGGCGCAGAAGCGGGAACCGCGCGACGCCGCGCCGGCCGAAGACCGAGAGCATGGCGGGCTGGAGCGTCAGGGCGGCGAGCAGGGAGACGACCGGGATCAGGAAGCCGGCGACGCCGAGCATCTGCATGAAGGGCAAGGGCAACGCGATCAGGAGCGCGAGCCCGATCGCCACGGTCGCACCCGAGAAGACGACCGCCCGGCCCGCGGTCTCCATCGTGCGCAGCACGGCCTCGTCAGAGTCCTTGCCGTCGGCGAGCTCTTCGCGGAACCGATAGACGACGAGCAGCGAGTAGTCGACGGCGATCCCGAGCCCGATCAGCTGCACGAGGTTCGTCGCATAGGTCGGCGTCGTCGCCAGCTGCGCGACGCCGTACAGAATCCCGAGCGCGCCGAAGATCGTCGCCAGCGCGAAGGCGAACGGGATCATGATCGCCCCCGAGAGGCCGAGCACGGCGAGGAGCACGCAGAACGCGATCGGCAGCGCGATCGCCTCGCCCTTCAGGAGGTCGCGCTTGAAGATCGGGTCGAGGTCGTGCTGGATCGCAGGCGCACCTGTGACGTAGGCGCGCTCGACTCCGGGCGGTCGCCCAACTGCCCGCACCACCTGCTCCGTGTAGCCCTTCGCCGCGGAGAAGTCGAGCGAGGTCAAGAGATTTGCGTACGCGATGTGCCGGGACGCGACGATCAGCGGCGTCGGTTTCCCAGTGCGTACACCGGCCGCGGCACGAACGACGACCGCATTCAGGCGGCGCCGCAGGGCCGGGTCGGCCGTGTTCCGGACCCGGAAGACGAGCTGGAACGACCCGTCGGCGCGATCGCCGAAGCGCTCCTGCAACACGGAGCGAACACGCTCGGAGTCGGTGCCCGGAACCGTGAACTGGTTCGAGAGCAGCGGGGCGAGATGCTGGAAGGCGACGAACCCCGAGATCGCGACTGCCGCCCAGAAGCCGAGCACCGGCCAGCGGAAACGTAGGACAAAAGCTGTCCAGGTGCGCACGCTTGAACGGTAGCCACCGGGGTACGGTGTGGCGTGAGGTGAGCGGTCGCGACCCGGACAAGCTGCACGACGAGATCGAGGAGCTCTTCGCGGACCTCTGGCAGGTGCCGCGGTTCTCCGGGATGCGGCACGGCTATCGCCCGAACGTCGACTGCTTCCACACCGGCGATCCCCATGTCCTGACCGTCGTCGTCGAGCTGCCGGGGGTAGCGCCCGAGAGCGTGCGCGTCGCCGTCGGCGAGCGCGAGCTCGTGATCGCAGGCGAGCGGAAGCGCCCCAAGGTGCCCGGCCGCGTCTACCAGCAGATGGAGATCGAGGTCGGGCCGTTCCAGCGGCAGATCCGGCTCGCGGAGGATGTCGACCCTGCGGGCGCGCGCGCCACCTTCGAGCTCGGCGTGCTGACGATCGAGCTGCCCGTCGTCGACGCGCCGCCCGCCGAAGGCCGGATCACAATCGAGGTCTGGCGTGAGACGTAATCCGGTGGTGAGGGCGTGAGCGACGTGTCGTTCGAGGCAGCCGAGCCGTCCGACCAGCAGCTCGAGTTCCCCGCTGCGCTCCCCGTGTTGCCGCTCAAGGAGACGGTGGTCTTCCCTCAATCGATGTCGCCGCTCGCGATCGGCCAGCAGCGCTCGGTGAAGCTGATCGACGATGTCGTCGCCGGCGACCGGCTGCTGACGCTGATCACGACGCGCGACAGCACGCTCGACTCGCCAGGCTGGGCGGACATCTACGACGTCGGGACGGTCGCGCTCGTCCACAAGATGATCAAGGTGCCTGACGGGACGCTGCGGATCCTCGTGCAAGGACTCGACCGCGTCCGTCTCGAGCATGCACTCGACACGGAGCCGTACCTGCTCGGCGAGTTCAGCGCGTTGCCCGACATTCTCCTCGAGACGCCGGAGCTGCAGGCGCTGACGCGCAACGTCCAAGGGCTCTTCGCGCGCATCATCGGCCTCGCGCCGTACCTGCCCGAGGAGCTGCAGCTCGCCGCTGCGAACGTCGACGACCCGAGCGCGCTGTGCCATCTGGTCGCCTCGACGCTGCGCACGATCAAGACGGAGGAACGCCAGGCGATCCTGGAGCAGGTCGACGTCGAGCAGCGCCTGCGGCAGATCTCGTCGATCCTGAACCGCGAGCTCGAGGTGTTCGAGCTCGGCTCGAAGATCCAGTCACAGGTGCAGTCTGAGATGGAGAAGGGACAGCGCGAGTACTTCCTGCGCCAGCAGCTGAAGGCGATCCAGCAGGAGCTCGGTGAGAACGACCCCGAGCAGGCCGAGCTGGACGAGCTACGCGAGCAGCTCGCGACATTGACGGTGCCCGACGCGATCCGCAAGGCCGCAGACCGCGAGCTCGGGCGACTCGAGAAGCTCCCGCAGGCCGCGGCCGAGTACGGCGTCATCCGCACCTACCTCGAATGGATCCTGACGCTGCCCTGGGGCACGTACACCGAGGACAACCTCGACCTCGAGCATGCACGCACCGTTCTCGACACCGACCACTTCGATCTGACGAAGGTCAAGGACCGGATCATCGAGTACCTCGCGGTCGCGAAGCTGCGGCAGGAGATCTCGGGGCAGATCCTCTGCTTCGTGGGGCCGCCGGGTGTCGGCAAGACCTCGCTCGGTCATTCGATCGCGAACGCGCTCGGGCGCAAGTTCGTGCGGCTCTCAGTCGGCGGCGTGCGAGACGAGTCGGAGATTCGTGGGCACCGGCGCACCTACATCGGCTCGATGCCGGGATCGATCATCCGCTCGCTGCGCGACGCGGAGTCGTCGAACCCGCTGATGCTGATCGACGAGATCGACAAGATGGGCAACGACTGGCGCGGTGACCCTGCGAGCGCGATGCTCGAGGTGCTCGACCCCGAGCAGAACTCGACGTTCCGCGACCACTATCTCGACCTGCCGTTCGACCTGTCGAAGACGCTGTTCATCTGCACCGCGAACACGCTCGACACGATCCCCGGTCCCCTCCTCGACCGGATGGACGTGATCCAGCTGTCGGGCTACACCGAGGAGGAGAAGCTCGGCATAGCGAAGCGGTACCTGGCGCCGAAGCAGCTCAAGGCGCACGGCCTGCGCCGCGCGCAGCTCTCGCTCACCGACAAGGTGCTGCGGACGATCATTCGCGACTACACGCGCGAGGCGGGCGTGCGCAACCTCGAGCGCCGCATCGCCGACGTCTGCCGTAAGGCAGCGACGCTCGTCGCGAAGGGTGCAGTGAAGAAGACGAAGATCGACGACGCCGTGCTGCGCGAGTGGCTCGGGCCGCGACGGTTCTCGGGTGAGGTGCGCAAGCGGACGTCGAATCCCGGCGTCGCGACCGGGCTCGCCTACACGACCGCCGGCGGCGACGTGCTCTTCATCGAGGCAGCCGCGTATCCGGGGACAGGGCGCCTGCAGATCACGGGTCAGCTCGGCGAGGTGATGCAGGAGTCGGCGCAGGCTGCGCTGTCATGGGTGCGCTCGCATACCGAGCAGCTCGGGGTCGAGGAGAACTGGTTCTCCGAGCACGACATCCACATCCACGTCCCGGCCGGAGCGGTGCCGAAGGACGGCCCCTCGGCCGGCGTGACGATGGCGACTGCGATCGCCTCGCTCGTGCGCGAGGAGCCCGTGGCAGCCGACATCGGCATGACCGGCGAGATCACGTTGACCGGCCAGGTGCTGCCGATCGGCGGCCTCCGCGAGAAGTCGCTCGCGGCCCAGCGCGCCGGACTGAAGCGCATCGTCTTCCCGCGCGAGAACGAGCCCGACCTCGACGAGCTGCCGCCCGAGACCCGGAACGCCCTCGAGTTCATCCCCGCGGACACGATCGAAGAGGTGTTCGCCGCCGCCTTCGACGGCGAGCGCCGCGGCCGCGCCGGTCGCCCGCACGCGGTCGAGCGCCAGGCCGCTAGATGTCCTGCCTAAGGACGTTGTGAACGGCTGAGGGTTCTATCCGGCCCTCCTTTGAGGCTGTGTGTCTTCCCGGACGCACACTCAAAGGAGGGCTCGGATGT